>DATDSA010000021.1:0-15661 GCA_035291485.1 Patescibacteria group bacterium
CGTCTCTTTCAAAGAAAGTTGCTTCCCTGTTCGGTTAAAAATTTCTGTGGTTCGTGTTTTACCAGACTTAGATATCAACCTGATCTTGCCAATGGTGACGGGAGTAATTTTGAGCGCTTCGGAGATTTTGCCGTAGCTGAAACCCTCTTTGAGAAGATAGACCACCGCCAATCTCTTGGCGAGCATCAGCCGCTCCTCATCGGTCAGGAAGTCCTCGAGAAAATCTTTCGCGACCGGTTCTGACTTGAGCTGGGAGAAAGCCCAATCCAAATTGGCGGTGATTTCTTTTTCAATTTCCTTTTTAAGCGGGCGCGGCGAAACTCTTGGCATTGTTGTAATAGGACGGCTCGCTACGCGAACCTAGCTATTCCTACACTGTAGGAATAGTATACTATGCTAAAACTGATGTCAAGTGGTATCGCGCTATTCCGAATGTGGTTGGACGGCTCGCTGTGCAAATTCAGTTCCAGATGTGGTTGTAACCAAAGGCAAAATAGGAAAATGGCAATTCCTCGATTTTAAACATAAAAAAGCTCGTGAAGGGTAGGTCTTCACGAGCGATGATTCCGTCCTCAGCCTGGGGGCACCAACAGGCCTCGGACTCTTCCCTTTTATGGGCGACGCAAAGGCGAAAGAAGTGTCTGCCTCGATCGAGTGCGTACTCCCGCGATCCCGGAACCGACGGAAGCTCGTCGTGGGTGCCCCACGAGAACCGTCCAGCGCCGTAAGCGTCGGGGCGCAGCTCTCGCGCCGTGGCCATCTAGGCTCATTGGCGACGAAGGCAGTAACGGAAATTATAATTCAGTCGGAAAACAATGTCAATAAAAAGAAAGCTCGTGAAGGGGTAGGTCTTCACGAGCGGGAAACAGGCTAGGCCGTGGCTTCTCCGTCCGGGCGGGGGCCATCGGTCGGGAACAACTCACGCCACAGCTCCGAGTTCTCAGGATCGGGCGGCCGCATGTCGAAGTAGTCCCCACCCGTCCCCTTTCTGGCTTGGAGCGCCGCGATGGTGCCGGCCACTTGGTTCTGGAGCCAGTCGCGGGCCGCGGGCGGTAGGTCATCCGCCGTCAGGCGAGGCTTGGCGGCCGCCCGGCGCTCGGCTTCCTCTGGAGAAACATCGTCACTCATCTCTTCTCCTCCTCCACCTCACAAGGGGCAAACTATTTAAGCTGAATCGATTATAGATTGTTTGGGGAACGGTGTGCTGTCCTCGCTTCGCTCGGTTGCACAAAAAAAGAGAAGTTAACTGTTCAGCTAACTTCTCCCTGGTAAGGAGGAGCGGGACCTGCAACTTGGGAGCGCCACAAGCTGCAGGACAAACGCTCATTGCTTAGGACAAGCAACCTGCGGAAAAGCTCACCTCAAAGACCCGGCTCGATGAAAGCGCCCCTAGCCCAACCTCCAAGACAAGACGATAAGTCGACGCAGGCAAGTAAGATGTTAACGGATGAGAAAAGTTATGTCAAGGTTTGACTAGGGTTGGACATGCCAATACAGAGTTTTGTATCCGTTTTTGTGGTCGATTACAATTCCGTAGGCCGGTCCGTTGTACCGCTTGCCAGTCCAGCACCACGAACCCCAGGTGGTATCTTTCACGAGATAGGCCGTCCCCGAGGCGGAAGCGTAGACGCCGTAGTAGCTGCCGTTCCAGCCGGATCGAGAAACAACATCAATCGCCCGATGACCCGACCAGTAATTCTGGGTGAGATAGTTGATCGGTCCTCCCGGGGAGACATAGTTTCCGCTCAGCACGGTTGATCCGGAGAGACGGAGCCGCGCCGGCGATCCCCACGGGCTAAGGAAATAATCGATGCGGGTGCTCCCGACCGGGCCAACCCCCACGGCGTAGTGGATGTGAGGACCGGTGGAACAACCGGTGCTGCCCTGATTGGTGAGGCGCTTGAACTGCCCCCCGCTCACCTTCACCTCGCCGATAACGGTGCCGCCGCTCCGCAGGGCAGCCAGGATGGAATTGAGCTCGGCCTGCAGCCGCTTGAGGAGCTGCTGGTAGCTGGCCTCCTGGCCCTTGGTTTGCGAGAGAAGGTTTTCTTTGGAGTTCTGCTGGGAAATCAGGCTGGCCTTTTCGGATTCGACCTCCTTCTTCAATCTCTCGACCGAAGATTTCTTGTCCTCCAGCGTTTTCTTCTGGTCGTTGAAGGAGGCCCGGGTGTCGCGCAGGTCACTGAGGGCCTGGATATCCTGGTCCTCCAGGACGTGGAGGTACTTGATGCGCCGGAGAGCGTCGTCCAGGTTCTCCGCTCCCAGAACGATGTCGAAGGAGGAGAGCTGGTCGGAGGCGTAGGCGAGGCGGGCCCGGTTGGCGAAGATCTCCTCTTGGTAGTCCAGGAAGTTGGCGATCCGCTCCAGCCGGGTGGAGAGGTCGCCGATATCCCCGGACAACAGCTTGATCTCGGACTCCTTGGATTGGATCTCGAGCTCCGACAGGTAGATCTGGTTGTCCAGGTAGGCGATCTGGTTTTCGAGGGTATCCGCCAACCCCTCCAACCTTGAGATCTCACCCCGTACCCGCTGGATCTCCTTCTGGCAGGTGAAATAATCCCCGCAACCGGCGCGGGTCGGCGCACCCAGAGTCAGGAAGTAAAAGAAAATGACGGAGAAGAGAGCGAAACGCAGCAGGAATTTGAACATGGTCAGAGGCTTGGGCAGCATTCTGTCCCTATTTTAGCAGGTCAAACCTTGAGATAGCGGTTCACCGCCAACCAGCTCCCGAGGGAGCCAATGAAGACTCCCGCCAGCGCTTCCAGCCCGACCAAAGCCATTTGGAACAAGATCGAGGGATCGGTCAGAGGAACATTGGCGAAGAAACCGCGGATGTAAGGGAAAACCGCCGGGATCGCCAGCGTGATGATCCCCCCCGATATCACCGCCGCCAGGAAACCGTAGATCGCCCCTTGAATGATGAACGGCAGGCGGACGTAGTTTTTGGTGGCGCCGAGGAGCGCCATAATCTCGATCTCCTCCTCCATCGAGTGGATGATCAACCCGACCGTCGTCAGGACCACGACCACCGAGATCCCCGCGAAGAGCAGGACCAGCGCGAGCAGGGCCATCCGGGTGACATTGACCAGATTCTTAAACCGTTCCACCACATCCTGATAGAAGGCGACTTCCTCCACCAGATCGTTTCCCTTGAAAAATTCGGCGATGCCGGGAAGATCGTCCAAACTATCGGTGCGGACATCCAGGCTGGCCGGCAGGACATTGGTCGGAATTCCTTCCAAAAGTTCCGGCTTGTCCTTAAACTGTTCCGAATAAAGCGCAAAAGCCTCGTCCTTGGAGGTGTAGACCACCTCTTTCACCCCCGACCGCTGGAGGAGTTCGTTCCGGATCGAGAAGATCTGGTCCTCGGTGGCGTCGTCCTTGAAGAAGGCCGTCACCAGCGCCCGGGACTCGTAGTAATCCAGGATCTTTCCCGCCCCGAAGGCAAAGAGGGCCAAGGCGGAAGTCGCCCCGAAAGTGAGCGTAATCACCAAGACCGTGGTCAATGAAAGCCCACCGTGGCGAGTAATTCCTAAAATGGCATTGCGCAAGATTCTACGAAGCATATTTTCCTTTCTTTTGGTCTTTGACGACTTTCCCCTTATCCAAACCAATCACCCGCCGGCCGAGCCGATTCACGATGTCGGCGGCGTGGGTCGCCACCAGGACGGTCGTGCCCATTTCGTTGATTTTCTCCAGCAGCTTAATCGCCGACCAGGCGCTCTCCGGGTCAATGTTGCCGGTGGGCTCGTCCGCAATCAGGATCTTAGGTTCGGGGGCCAAGGCCCGCGCGAACGCCAATCTTTGCCGCTCTCCTCCGGAGAGCTGGTAGGGAAAGTGCTGCATCCGCTCCCCCAACCCCACCAGAGAGAGAACATGCGGCACTACCTCTTTGATCTCCGAGTCGGGCCGGCCCAGAACCTCCAGCGCCAGCGCCACGTTCTCAAACGCGGTCTTCTCCGGCAGAAGTTTGTAATCCTGGTGGACCACCCCCAGCTCCCGCCGGTGCTGGAGAAGTTCCTGGCCGAACAAGCCCGCCACGTTGCGGCCGCTCACCTCTAGCTCTCCCTCAGTCGGCAGTTCTTCCCGGGTGAGGAGCCGGACCAGAGTGGTCTTCCCCGCCCCGGAGGGACCGACAATGAAGATGAATTCTCCAGGGGAGACACCGAAAGAAATCTTGTCAAGCGCCGCCGTCCCGTCGGGATAGTGTTTGCTGACCTCTTGGAAATTAATCATTTGAGTCGAACGCGATTTACGAACAGGATCTGCTCGGTCCCGTCCGAGCTGGAGACGACCACTCCCTCCACCGTGACCGAGGACTCCTTAAAGAAGGCGACGTCGGTGCCGGTGCTTTTCAGCAGGATCCGCTTGCCGTCCTCCAGTTCCAGGTAGTAGGCAGCTCCCTCTTTCGGCTCGCTCAGGGCTCGCACGACTCCCGTGTAGGAAGACAACTGATTGTCGCCGTTGGTGGTTCCGGAATCTAAGAGAGGAGTGGCAGTGGGATTATAGGGGCTCAGGAATACTCCCAGGACTACCCCGATGAGAGCAAAACCCAACGCCAGCGCCAACACCAAAAGAATAATCCGGCGGCGGGGCATGGCGGAAAGACGACCCTCCGCGGTGGCGAAGGCGGTCTGGAAACGGGAAAGAAATGGCGAAATTTTGGGCGGGACGTCAGCCATCAAAAAAATGATAACACTAAATAATCTCCGCTTTCAGCTCGGCCTCGATGAAAGAATCGAGTTCCCCGTCCAGAACAGAATCCGGGTCCTTGGATTCCAGACCGGTGCGGAGGTCCTTCACCTGCTTGTAGGGATGGAGAACGTAGGAACGGATCTGGTTTCCCCAGCCGGGAGTGAGATACTCGCCGCGGAGCTGGGCTTCCTTCTGGCGACGTTCCTCCTCCACCCGCGCAAACAGTTTTGCCTTGAGCAGCTTGAGCGCAATTTCTTTGTTCTTGGCTTGGTATCGCTCGGCCTGGGAGGTAACGACCAGACCGGTGGGTTTGTGGCGAATCCGGACCGCGGTCTCCACCTTCTGGACGTTCTGACCCCCCTTTCCGGAAGAACGGAAGGTTCCCACTTCCAGGTCATCGTCCCTGATCTCTATTTCCGGTATCTCTTCTAGGAGCGGAATGACTTCCACCAGGGCAAAGGAGGTCTGCCGCAGGTTCTGGGCGTTGAAAGGCGATTGGCGAACCAGCCGGTGAACGCCCGCCTCTCCTTTTAGATAGCCGAAGGCAAGGTTCCCTTTGATCTCGAACGTCACCGACTTAAATCCGGCTTCCTCCCCCGGGCTCTGCTCCAAAACAACCGTCTTCCAGCCCCGCCGCTCGGCGAATCGCTGGTACATTCTCGCCAGCATGGCAACCCAATCCTGGGCTTCCGTTCCTCCCTGCCCCGAGTGGAGAGCGAGAATCGCATCGCTCTTATCGTAGGGCGCGGACAGATAGGTTCTCAGCTCCAGCTTTCCCAAAAGTTCCTCCGCCAGCTGAGATTCGCCCACCTCGATCGCCAACTCCGTTTCCTCCACTTCGGCGATCTCCCGTTTCAGGTCGGCGATCTCCCGCATTATCTCCTGAGCCTTGCGGTTGTCTTTCCAAAGATCGGGGTGGGTGGATTGGGCCTCCAGACCCCGCAGGATCTTCTTCTTTTCCTCAAAATCAATTGTTTCTTTGATCTGTACTAAGCGTTTTTTGAGAGGTTCCATATTTTTTATTTGCTCAAGAAATCGAGGTCGAGGGTGACGGTCTGACCTTCTTTAATTTCGCCGGCCAGAAGTTTGGTCGCCAGTCGAGCCTCCACCATGTCCTGCATCACTCGGGTCAAGGGCCGAGCTCCCCACTCTGGGGCGTAACCCAGCTCGGCAATCTTATCCGTAAATTCGGGAGTCGTCAAAAGCTTGATGCTCTTGGCGGCTAGGTCTTTCTCCAATCCCTTTATTTTCAGCTCGACAATTTTGCCTAAGTTCTCCTTGGAAAGCGGCTTGAAAATCATCACTCCGTCGAACCGGTTTAGAAGCTCCGGCGGGAAAATGCCCCGGATGTGTTCGAGAAATTCCTTCTTAAAATCCTCCACTCCCCGGCCCGCTAGGAGCTGGTCCTGAATGTACTTGGTGCCGGCGTTGGCAGTGGCGATGATGATGGTGTTGGTAAAATCCACCGTCTCGCCCCGGCCGTCGGTGAGCCGTCCGTCATCGAAAACCTGCAGGAAGAGATTGAGGATCTGGGGATGGGCCTTCTCAAACTCGTCCAACAGAACCAAGGAGAACGGCCGCTGGCGAATTGCCTCGGTGAGCTGGCCGGGTTCGACGCTCTCGGTTCCCGGAGGCGAGCCGATCAAACGATAGATGTTCTTCAGGTCGGCAAACTCCGACATGTCCACCCGCGCCATCGCTTCTTTGTCCCCGAAATAATGCTTGGCGAGTACCTTGGAGAGCTCGGTTTTTCCCACCCCGGTCGGTCCCACAAACAGGAAAGTGGAAATCGGCTTGTCTTCTTCGCGAATGCCGGCCCGCGATCGCCGCAGCGCATCGGCCACCCCCTTCACCGCCTCTTCTTGGTTGATCAGTTCCGTGTGGATCCTTTCCTCCAGATTGAGAAGCTCCTTCGCCTCTTTTTGGGTGATTTTGGTGACCGGAACTTTGGTTTTCTCGGAGACCAGAACGGCAATTTCCTCCTCGCCCACCACTCCTCCTCCGGTATTCTTCTTCGCCAGGACCGCTTCCTCCAAAAGATCGACCGCCTTATCGGGCAGAACCCGCTCGTAAATCAACCGGTCGGACATCTCCACCGCCGCTCGGATCGCCGGGAAAACAATCCGCACCGGCTTGTGTTCTCTCCGGCTGGTCTTCTCCATCGCCTGCGCCTGATACTCCAAAATCTCCAGGCTATCTTCCCGCGTTGCCGCCGGCACTTCCACCAACTCGAAAACCGCTGAAAAAGCATCGTTCGGGGAGATATATTTTCGGTAGTTCTCCCAAGAAGTAGCGCCGATCAGCTGGAGTTTCCCGGTTTCAAGATGGGGACGGAGAGAGTTGAAGATAAAAGAAGTCTGCGCTTCCGCTCCCGAAAGAATCAGGTTGTGGATTTCGTCAATGAAGAGGACAATGCCGCGGGAAATCTCGACCTCATTCAGAATTTTCTGAATCCGCTCTCCCAACTCCCCTTCCGTGGGTGTACCGGCCACCAACGAACCAACGTCCAATTGGATAATCCGCCGGCCCTGGAGGGACACAAAACGAGAACCCCGGACAACCTCTTGGGCAATTCCTTCCACCAAAGAGCTTTTTCCCGAACCGGGCGGGCCAACCAAAATGGCATTGGCCTTCCGCTCCCGCGCCAGGATCCGCGCCGTTTCCTCAAGCGGCTTCTGCTTCCCGATCATCAGCTTCAACCGGCCGGCGGCGGCCTCCTTGGTCAGGTCAACGGAAAAAGTGTCCAAGGTCGGGGTAACTCTTCCCGTCCAACCGCGGTTGACGCCGCCGATCGGCCCCACCTCGTAGTCGTCCTCCCAGATGAAAGGAAACCGCACCCAATCTCCTCGCCGCTTCTCCCAGAGCAGGGCCTGCTTGGCATCCTCCGATTTTTCCCCCGCGAAGCCTAATGCCGCCGCCAGAAGATGGGAGGAACAGATCGAGCTGAATTTGAGTGAGAAGGCCAGATCATAAGCGGCTTTGTAGAGGTCTTTCAGAGAAATGTCTTTGAGCTTGGCGGGATCGAACTCCCCCACCCCGGCGCGAAAGAGAAATTCCCGGCCGGACTTTCCCCGAGCAAGTTTCCGGAATAACCGCGGCGCGTCTTCCACCGAAAGAATTGCCCAGCGGGCCGACGGACCGGAAAAATCCAGGATGTGAAATTTATCCTCCCAAGGACCGGTAATATCGAGATGGGGACGTCCCATCCGCTTGTAAAAAGCCAGAACCACGCCGGCCGCAAAAACCATCAGGGCGAGGGAGGGGTAGTTAAAGAAGAGCCAAAACGGGAAAAGGAACCACAACAAGAAAAAACCCAGAATGCCGACCGTCCCCAGGGCAACCGCAATCGCCCCGATTACCAACCGAATGAGGCGGAAAGGAAAACCCAGAACTCTCCCGAAAAAGGTGTAGTCGCCGAACAGGGGGATGAAGAGAAGACGCGCCATCAAAGTCGTGGCCGTGATCTGGTCCAAATAGACAATCACCCGCCAAACGGTCCGGGTAAAATAGCGCACTCCTTCGACAAACCAAAAATAAGGCAGGTAGAGAAGCGCCTGGACCAGATAAGAAGTTTCCGAAACTGCCCGATTCATTTAGATTAATAATACAGGACTTAACGCGCCAACCAGAAAGAAACCAGGAAGAGCAGAATCAGGTGAAAGGACTGGTCGACGCCGAGAAGAAGCCAGACCGGCACGTCCCTCTCCGCCACCCTCTTGACCCGACAAAGCCACCAGAACTCGAACCGGCGGTTGTCCAAGAGAGCGTGGGTCACCGCCAGGAACAGGGTCGCCCAAACCGCTCTCATGAGATCAACCCCGGCGAGATAGAGCGCTCCAAAGGTGAAGACGTGGTAGCTGACGACGTGCGCCAGGAGCGGGGCGAGGTGTTTGGACTTCTCGTTCGCCATCCAGTAGGTCTGGATAATCCAGTCGCCGATCAGGTGGGCGATCAAAAGGTAGATAAAAATATCAGCAAACACAACTAAAGATTAGCAAACCGGGGCTGTTATAGTATATGTAGTATACTATACTAAATATCGGGAGTGGTAGGAACGAGATTATTTCCTACCCTAGTTCTGGGTAATGACAGCGCTTCCATTTTTTACCGGAGCCGCACCAGCAGGGATCGTTGCGTCCCAGCTTCGCCACTTTCGACACGTCACCGGTAGCCGGCGGCAGAGCACTCGAATCGGTCTCCTGTCCCAGATTCGCGGTGGGATGATGCAGCGCCACCGGCCGCGGCGGCGGCAGAGAAACCCGTTCCTTCCTCTTGATCTCAATCCGTTCCAACCGCTGAGCAAAGGTTGACCAGATCTCGTTGATGAGGCGATCAAAGAGCAGGCGAGCCTCATTCTTGTATTCCACCAGCGGGTCGCGGCCGCCGTACCCCCGCAGACCAATTCCCCGCCGCAGCTCATCCAGCGTATCAATGTGTTCGACCCAGATAATGTCGAAAGATTGGAGCGCCAGCTGCTGGACGATCTTCAGCCAGTCCGCGGCGAATTCCTTGTGGTACTTTTCCCAGACCTCTTCGATTTTGGTGGAGTAGAGGGAGAGCTTGGAGAGCAGGAAAGAAGACATCTCCTCTCCCCCACCCAGAATTTTCCTTCTGATGGTGTAGGCGATATCCCGGTGTTTGTTGACGACGTCGTCGTATTCGACCAGGTGTTTCCGCAGGTCGAAGTTATAACCCTCCACCCGTTTCTGGGCGCTCTCGATCGCGCCGGAAACGATCCGGCTCTCCAGAGGAACATCCTCGGCGATGCCGAAGCGGTCCATCACTTTCTCCACCATCGCTCCACCGAAGATCCGCATCAGGTCATCCTGAAGCGCCACAAAAAAGCGGGACGACCCGGGATCTCCCTGCCGGCCGGAACGGCCCCGCAGCTGGTTGTCGATGCGGCGAGATTCGTGCCGCTCGGTGCCGATCACGTGCAGACCGCCCAGCTCAACGATTCCCTTTTCCAGTTTGATGTCCACCCCCCGCCCCGCCATGTTCGTTGCCACCGTCACCGATCCCCGCTCCCCCGCCTTGGCGATGATCTGCGCCTCCTTCTCGTGCTGTTTGGCGTTCAAAAGTTCGTGGGGAATGCCCTTGCGCTTGAGGAGTTTGGAGAGGAGTTCATTCTTCTCGATAGATGTGGTTCCCACCAGGACGGGCTGGCCCCGGCGGTGACACTCATCGATCTCGTTGGCGACCGCCTGAAACTTGCCGGTGACGGTCTTGTAGACCACGTCGGCGCTGTCCTTTCTGATCATCGGTTCGTGGGTTGGAATTACCACCACTTCCAGCTTGTAGATGCGGGAGAACTCCTCTGATTCGGTCGCCGCGGTCCCCGTCATGCCGGCCAGTTTTTGGTACATCCGGAAGTAGTTCTGAAAAGAAATGGTGGCCATGGTTTTGCTCTCTTTTTGGATCGCTACTCCCTCCTTGGCCTCGATCGCCTGGTGCAGGCCCTCGGAGTAGCGCCGGCCCATCATCAGCCGCCCGGTGAATTCGTCGACGATAATCACCTGGCCCTCTTTGACGATGTAGTCCCGGTCCTTCTGGTAGAGAGTGGCGGCCTTGAGCGCCTGCTCAACGTGCCGGACGGTTTCAAAATCCTTCTCGTAGAGGTTGGGTACGCCCAGCATCCGTTCCAGCTTCCGCAGGCCGACCTCGGTCAGCGTCACGGAGCGGGATTTCTCGTCCATCGTGTAGTCCGTTTTAGAAACCAGGTCGTTGACCAGCTTCGCAAAATCGTAGTAACGCTGGGTGGCTTCTTCTTGGGGAGCCGAGATGATCAGGGGGGTGCGGGCCTCGTCAATCAGAATGGAATCCACCTCGTCCACGATCGCAAAGTGGTGCGCCCCCTCCTCGCCCCGGCCGTTGACCTGCACGATCTGGGATGGGTCGTAGACCATGTTGTCGCGCAGATAGTCGAACCCGAACTCGTTGTTGGTGCCGTAGGTGATATCGGCTTGGTAAGCCTCGCGGCGGGAGACCTCGCGGAGATACTCTCCCTGCCCCAGCTGCATCTCTTCCGGTGTGCTGTCCTCACCTTTGTTGATTGTCGCTTGGGACTTGTTGCTTGGATCATAGATGTAGGCCTTTTCATGGTTCAAGCAGCCCACCGACATCCCGAGCGCGTGGAAGATCGGCCCCATCCATTCGGCGTCCCGGCGCGCCAGGTAGTCGTTGACGGTAATCAAGTGGGCTCCCTGCCTCCCCAGCGCATTGAGATAGAGCGCCAGGGTCGCCGAGAGAGTCTTCCCCTCCCCGGTTTTTTGCTCGGCGATCTTTCCTTGGTGAAGAATCGCGCCGGCGATCAACTGAACATCATAAGGGCGCATTCCGGTGGTTCGGGAAGATGCCTCCCGCACCGCGGCGAAGGCTTCGGGAAGAAGCTGATCGAGGACCTCACCCTTCTCCAACCGCTCGCGCAGACCCGCCGTTTTTTCTTTTAGTTTGGCGGGAGAAAGTTTTTTGAATTCGGGCTCCCGGATATTGATCTTGGCGACCGCCGGCCGGACGCGGCCGACCTCCCGCTCGTTGAAATCGAGGATTTTGGTGATGAAGGAAAACATCTATCTAAAAGGATACCTCATCTATGTTATCTTGAGGGCGTGTGGCGTAAAAGAATCATCATTTTGATCGTTCTTCTCCTCCTGGCAACCGCCGCGGCGGCCGCCTACTACTTCTATTTCCTACCCCAGAAGGAGGCCCCCGCGGAGGACGCCAATCCCCCCGCCGAAGAGGGTCCGGTCCTGGTGGACTACAAGGGCCAGTACGTGAAGGGTGAGGTGCCGAAGGACTGGACGGTGGTGGAGTACCAGAACGGCAACGGTTCGGACATGCTCACCGAGGGTGTGACCTACACGGGACTAACCGGACTGGAAGTCAAAAACCCGGCCGGGGACGTAGTCTTCAAACTGAAGGCCGTCTACGGCATTGGCGGGGCCGGCGGCTGCGGCACTTACTTCAAATTTGCCGATGATTCCGCCGTCTACTACAACGGTCTGGCCGCCGACAACACCGAAGTCGGGATGGCCGCGCCCACCATTGTTGATCTCCAAGGATTACCCTACAGCGCGCTCTCGATCTTTGGAACCAGCGCGCGGCGGGTCGGCACAAATCTCTATTGGGATACAATTCCCGCCGCCACCTACTTCGAGGCGGCCTGCGGGATGCAAGAGACACTCTTTGAATTCACCAATCCCCAGTTCGGGGTGGGCGGAGGAGAAACCCACGGCACCTACTACTTCACCGTTCTCGGCAGCGCCAGCGTCGAAGATCTGGAAGCCCTCGATTCGATCCTCAACTCCCTAGCCGTCGATTAATTTTATCTCGACAGGACGCCCGCTTAAGGCGAGCTAGCAGCCTCACTTTCGTTCGGTTGGACGCGATTCGATAAATCGCTAGCATCCTCGTTTTCTCTCGGATGTATAATTAGGAGCGATGGATACGATCGCCAAGACCAAGGAAATTGAAACCTTTCACAGCCCGACCTACGGGATCCTCACGATCACGCAGATAATCGCCCGAATTTCGGAATTCGTCCGAGCATTTCCCGACCAAAAGTACCGCATCATTATCGGCACCGATTCCCAGAGCCACAACGGCACCGGAGTGGATTTCGTGACCGCCCTGGTCGTCCACCGGGTGGGCGGCGGCGGGATCTATTTCTGGAAAGGATACAAGAAAACTCGTCCCTACACCCTCAAAGAGCGGATCTACGAGGAGGCGCTGACATCCCTGGAGTTCGCCAACGAATTTATTTTCCATCTCAAGGGGGCGGAGGAACTGCTGCAGATCGGGCTCGAGATCCACGTTGACATCGGAGAAAACGGAAAAACTAGGGATATGATCGCCGAGGTCGTGGCGATGATCAAAGGGAACGGATACGAGGTCAAGACCAAACCGGATTCCTTCGGCGCCTCAAAAGTGGCCGATCGCCACACCTGATCAGCAGATCAGGTGCTAGGTTTGCCGCAGGCAAGCCGTCCACTATGAGATCTCTTTTATACCAACAGAGAGAGTAGGAGGGTCGCTCCCAGTAGAATCCGATAAACAGCAAAGGGAATCAGCGAGAAACGTTCCAGAACTCTGAACAACAGTTTAATCGCAAAGAGCCCCACGACGAAAGAAGTCGCAATTCCGACCGCGAAGCTGGACCAGTCGTTTGCCAGGACCCCGTCCCGATAGACCGAAAAGACCTCCCAAAACCCAGCCGCAAAAACGATCGGCAGAGAGATAATAAAAGAGAAGCGCGCCGCCGCCGCTCGCTCTATCCCCCTCCCCATCCCGGTGAGGATGGTGATCCCGGAACGGGAGACCCCGGGAACCAGCGCCAAGGCCTGCGCCAGGCCCACCGCGAGGATATCCGGAACAGTGAGGTTTTTTCTCTTCGTGCTCCCCCGCCGGTACCATCTCTCCACCACCAACATCAAAACCGCGACCAGAACCAGCGCCCCGGCCACCAGCGTCCCACCCCGAAAATTCTGACCGATAAAGTCCTCCCAGAAGAGCCCGAGCAGGCCGACCGGAACCGAGGCCAGAGCAATGGCCGCGATCGTGCGCCACTGCCGCTCTACCAAAAGTGAAATCCAATCGCGGGAGAAAAAGACCAGCAGCGCCGCCGCCGTTCCCAGGTGCAGGGCGGCATCAAAGGAGAGGGAGTGGGGCGCCCAACCAAAAATCTGGGGAACGAGGATCAGATGGCCTGAGGATGAGATCGGCAGAATTTCCGTCAGCCCCTGGACAATCCCTAAAACAATTGCTTGATAAATTGGCATCACCAAACTGGGAAGATCTCGTGGAGGGCCTTAAAAAATCCGGCCACAACCACCCCGACCAAAAACCCCCCCAGGATATCGACCGGATAGTGCACCCCGACCATCACTCTGCCAACCCCCACCGCCACCGCCAGGAGCAGAATGGCCGTTCCGGGTATTTTCTCGGTAAAGAAAACCGCCGAACCCAAAGCCGCTAGAAGGACCGTGTGGCCGGAGGGAAAAGAACCATAGAAATCGCGCTGAGCCACCTCGATCAGAGGTTGAAAACCCTCCGCCACGAAGGGCCGGGGAACGGAGAGAAAGGTCTTCAGGGCCTCCGAAAGCGCGAAGGACACCACAATCGTCACCAGGATCCGCACCAGGTCGTGCCTCTCCCGCCGCACCCAGAGGTACGGCACAGCCAGAAACGCAAGATAGGGAAGATATACGGCTAAAAAAATTGCCATTTCAGCGACAGATAAAGAGAAAATTCCCTCCCATCCCTCCCAGAAAACCGAGGAGAGGAATTTTCACCACCTCAACCTTAGCAAATACCCGTCCCAGCAGCGCACCAAACTGGGAATGCGAAAATCCGCCGGCCCGATTAATCACAATCAAACCCTTCGGGTTTGCAATTCGCCTTAGGTGGCGCAAAAACTGCTCTTCCTCGAAATTCAGAGGGAAATTTCCTCCCAGATAGGCGTCCACAAAAACCAGATCAAAAGGTTCCCCTTGATAAGAAGAGACGTACTCTCCCCCATCGCCGGTGATGATCTCAAGATTCGGAATCCTGTCCAAATCGAAAAATTGCCGTGCGATCTTAAGGATCTCTTCATCAATCTCCACTCCCACCATTTTCAATCCGGGGAATTTTCGCGAGAGAAGATGGAGAATTGTGCCCCCGCCGACTCCGATCACCACCGCCCGACCGGGATTGGCAAGACGGGAAGAAACTTCTTCCACTGCCTTGTACCAATAGCGATGGGGCAGATCCGGAGTGTTGACCGAAACGGACTGGGGATACCCCCCGACCTCCAAAACCAAACCGCCATTTTTTTCCCAAACGTTAATTTTCCCGCTGAGGGGAGAGGAAGTCGCGTGGACGACCTTGGGGTTAGCGCCGAATAATGTTCTTACCGACATAGGAAACGAGAACCTTGGGTACCTCGATCGAGCCGTCTTCCTGTTGGTAATTTTCCAGGATGGAGACCAGAGCCCGGGAGGTCGCGATCGCCGTCCCATTCAAGGTGTGGACATACTCCGTGGTTCCGTCGCCCTTGCGATATTTGATGTTGAGCCGCCGCGCCTGGTAATCGGTCGTGTTGGAGGTGGAGGTCACTTCTCCCCACTCTCCTCGCCCCGGCATCCAGGATTCCAGATCAAATTTGCGGTAAGCCGCCGCCCCTAGATCACCGGACCGGATGTCCACCACCCGATAGGGCAGTTTCAGGCCCTGGAAGATTTTTTCTTCCAAGCCCAGGAGGTACTCGTGCAGGCG
The DNA here is from genome assembly GCA_035291485.1 of Patescibacteria group bacterium. Classification (GTDB taxonomy): domain Bacteria; phylum Patescibacteriota; class WWE3; order 9FT-COMBO-53-11; family 9FT-COMBO-53-11; genus 9FT-COMBO-53-11. The sequence goes on from DATDSA010000021.1 coordinate 14,950, forward strand.
CTCCGATTCCTGGGGGCGGCAGAAGATAAACATCTCCACCTTTGAGAACTGGTGCACCCGGTATAGGCCCTTGGAAAATTGGCCGTAACTGCCCGATTCCCGGCGGAAGCAGTGCGAAAATCCGGCGTATTTCAAGGGAAGATTTTTCTCCTCCAATATCTGTCCGGCTTGGTATCCCCCCAGCGTGATCTCGGCGGTGCCGATCAAACCCAGATCTTCTCCTTCGACGTTGTAGATGTTGGACTCGGGACCGCGGGGCACGAACCCGATCCCGTCGATAATCTCCTCCCGCGCCAAGTCGGGAGTAATAAACGGCGTGAATTCCTCTTTCAGAAGAAGGTCGAAAGCGTATTTGATCAGGGCAAATTCGAGAAGTACCGCCTCGTTCTTGAGGTAGTAGAATTTGGAACCGGCGACCCGCGCCCCGGCGTCAAAATCAACCAGATCCAACTTTTTGGCCAACTGCTCGTGGTCGAGTGGTTTAAATTTCGGTTTCGGCGGTTTATCGGCGCGGAGGATTTTGTTGTCCTCTTCCTTAAAACCGCGCGGGGTCTTGGGGTGGATCAGGTTAGGAATCTGTCTGAGAATTTTTTCGAGCTGTTCCTCCAGGTTTTTTAGCTGGGGCTCGAGATTTTTTAGCTCGGCTTTGATATCGGTCGCCCGTTTGATCACCTCGGCAGACGGCTTCCGGCTGAGCTGGTTTCTCTCGGCG
>DATDSA010000022.1:0-5421 GCA_035291485.1 Patescibacteria group bacterium
TTTACCTTCCCCCGGTGTCTCCTCCGGTTACCTGGCTTCAGCGCATTTCTTTCTCCTTTCTCGGAAGCACCGATCTGCCTTGATCCCTACCGATCAAGGCAGGTCGCTGCCCCCATCTCTCCCAAACCGTCCTCCTTCGCACAAGGCTTCGGAGGATCTTCGACTTGGGAGAGAGGTCAACTCAACTGGAGTTGAGTTGACCTCGATGATCAGGGACGGGAGAGAAGAACAAGTCCCTCCGTCACTGACATAGCGAAATCAGGTTGAAGCGATTGAGGGTCCCCGATCTTCTTACCGTTTTCCTTCCGCCGGGCCATGATCAGCCGGCCGTCCGGAAAGAAGAGAGGTACGCGCGCCTCGAGATTGATGCTCAAGGACTTCTGCCCAGGAACCTCAACTCCATCCAGGTAGAACGGGTTGAGGAATGCCCTGATCCGCCAGAAGGCGGTGCGGAGCATTTCCTGGAGCTCGGCGCGAATTGCGTTCTTCACCTGCATGAACTCCGCCGAAGGCATCGCGAACTCCCGCCGAGCGAAGAGAAACCGGACCATGTAGTAGATCTGATTGAGCCGATCCCCGTCCACCCGCTCCTGGTAGAACGCATCCACCAGCTCGAACCCGTTCCCTTCGAAATCACCGGCAATGTGCCCGAGGAAAACGTTCTTGGTCGGTTCGATCACTCGTTCCCCGGTCGCCTGCAGCTTGCGGGCGACGTGCTCGAAGGCGGTCTCTCGCTTCCGCCGCTTGATTCCCGAGGGAATAACTTCGGGATTGCTGAAACTGAACTGAACAGTGACCATCCGCACGTTTTGCAGCGGGACCATCGAAACCTCCCGAAGCAGCAAGGGCTTTGAAATTTAACCGGTTATCCGGACCCTCTCCTAAGCTCGCCTCTTGCGAGACGGGCTTGGGAAAGCGGCCAAGTTGGGGATATACCTCAACTTGGCCGTTGGCCGACTTTGCCGACCATTCGCTTGATGGCGTAGAAAGCTCGGCGCATATCGCGAGCTTGGCCGGCGAAAGACACATTAACCGAGCCATCGCGCAGGAGCTTCTGACAGACGGCGATCTCACACTGAAGATCGGTTCCCGTCGATTGCAGCTGCTCGATGTCACTGAGGTATTGCCTCAGTCTCAGGCGGAGGGCAGCTCCCTCAATCCCGTTCGGAATAACGATTCGATCATTCATGACTCGTTCTCCTTTCCCAAGATTTTCGAACCCACTCGTGGTGAGCGGAGTCGAATCCAGCAGCCTATGTCCTTTTAGGGACAGAAGCTCTTGGATTCGGCCGATGTCAAGTTGGACTTGGCATCGGCCGCGGGCTGTCTCGCGATCGGCGCGGGGCGCGATCATTGCGAAACTCACCCGGTGGGAAGCTAAGGAACGATTCCCAGGTTCTTGGCGGTCACGGAGCCGATGGTGACAAGCCGGCCACCGGTCGTTTCGACCGTCACCGAGCGATCGGTGCGATCGATTACCTGCCTGATCTCACTCCGGTCGAGACCCTCCTTCGCCAGAGCCCGCACCTCAGCCGAATGAAATCCTCGGCCGCGGTGGTCGTCAAAGAAACCTGTCGTTTGCATGGGTTCTCCTATCCAGATAGAATTTGAGCACCCTCACGGGAGATTATTTACCGTGACGGTAATCTCTCCTGATCTCTCCAGATGGTTGAAGGGATCAGGAGAAAAATTAGGCTGTTAAGGTTCCTCGGATGGTGTCTCCTGAGAACCGCCCACGAGAACGGTAGGATGGTCCAACTCTCCTTTCTAAATGAGGAAAGCAGGTGTCCCTCACCCTCTCGTGAACGAATCTCAGGTTCTTTTTCCTTGGGAAAAAGAAAAACCGAGCCCTAAAGCCCGGATCAGGATAGTCGGCTTTAGGTAGGTAGAGCGATGTATTTTTAACTTAACTTAATAGTAACAGCTGGATGTCCTCTTGTCAAGTACTATGGGTTTTACAACCCGGGGGATTAACTCTGTATCCAAAATAGCTATAATCATCTTAGAAGATGGACGCTCTGAAGAAACAGAGCTAGCATTTTTAAGAAACAAAAATGTCCAGATACCGCCGCCGCGCGATGCGCATCAATCTCAAGGATGAGAGCTTCCAATCCACCATCGGGATAATCCTGGTGGTCTTTTCGATCCTGGCGGTCCTCTCGTTCTTTGGCCAAGCCGCTGGCTTTGGTTCTTTTCTCCAGGATTACCTCAACAAAATATTTGGCTGGGGCGCCTTCCTGTTCCCCATTGTGACGGGACTCCTGGGCCTGGTCCTGCTCCGCCTCCGGATCAAAATCCCCTTTGTCGAGATCCGAATATTCTACGGATTAGTAATCCTCTATCTCTCCGTGCTGGGGTTGCTCCACTTCTTCTTCGCGGCGGAGGTGTCGCAGCACCAGGCCAGCATCGGCCAGGGAGGGGGGCTGACCGGTTACTACGTCCAGCTGATCCTGCGCCGCATCTTCTCAACGATCGGCGCCTTCCTCGTCCTCTCGGCCGGAGGAGTGGTCGGAATTCTGGTAACCCTTAACATTTCCTTCGACGAGGCTCTTTTCTATCTCGCCCGGGTCGCCCAGAAGGTGAGGCAGTTGATCCGGGAAAACATCTGGCGCGGGAAGGATTTCAAAGAGCCGCTGCGGCCTTCCGTGAATAGAGAGACACCCGAAACCAAACCCGAGGTCTCTTCGGAAGGAGAAGAGATCGAGATCGCCACTCCCTACTCCGCCCCGACGACCCAGATCACGACCCCCCGCCGCAAGCTGGCCTGGGAATACCCGTCGCTGGACCTGCTCAACGACCCCTCCGAGACCGCGGCCGAACGAGGCGACATTGAAAAGAACGCCCAGCTGATCGAACAGACCCTGGAGTCCTTTGGAGTAAAGGCCCGGGTCGCCGATATCAATCTCGGCCCGACCGTTACCCAGTACGCTCTGGAAGCCGAGCGCGGCACCAAACTCTCCGCCATCACCAATCTCTCCTCCGATCTGGCGCTCGCGCTCGCCTCTAAAACCGGAACGGTTCGGATCGAGGCCCCGATCCCCGGAAAATCCCAGGTGGGAGTGGAGGTGCCCAACCTCAAACCGCAGCTGGTTACGTTGAAAGAAATTATCACCTCGGACCAGTTGGGAGAGGGCGCCCACAAACTGGCGGTGGGGCTAGGGCGGGACGTTTCGGGGGCATCGATCGTGGACGATCTCGATCGGATGCCGCACGTTCTGATCGCGGGGGCGACCGGTTCCGGCAAATCCATTATGCTCCGCACGATCCTGGCGACGATCCTTTTCCGGGCTTCTCCGGAAGAAGTACGCTTGATCCTGGTTGATCCCAAACGGGTGGAGTTTTCCAACTACAACGGCATCCCCCACCTCCTTATGCCGGTGATCGTCGAGCCGGACAAAACTCTCCCTGCTCTGAAGTGGGCCATGGCGGAGATGAACAAACGCTACAAACTTTTCCAAGAATCAGGAGCCCGCGACATTGGTGATTATAATGTCAAGGCTGAAGAGAAAATGCCCTATGTGCTAATTGTGGTCGATGAATTAGCCGATATTATGGTCGTGGCTCCGGCCGAAGTGGAAAAGGCCATCACTCGCCTAGCCCAGATGGCCCGAGCTACCGGGTTGCACCTGATTCTGGCAACCCAGCGGCCTTCCACCGACGTACTCACCGGACTGATCAAGGCAAACATCCCCTGCCGCATCGCTTTTAATGTCACCTCCCAGATCGACTCGCGGGTGGTTCTGGATATGCCGGGGGCGGAAAAACTGCTGGGCAAAGGCGACATGCTTTATCTTCCCCCCGACCGCTCCAAACCGATCAGGATCCAGAGTCCCTTTGTCTCCAACGAGGAGATGAACCGGCTCCTCGAATTCCTCAAAAATTCGGGATGGGCACCTGACTACGTCGTGGAAGAGCAGGTAGAAGAGATGGAACGGCAGGTCGAGAAGATGGGAGAGCCAACCGATCCCCTCTTCGCCGAAGCGGTCGAAATTGTGATTCAATACGAACGGGCCTCTGCCTCCCTGCTGCAGCGCCGCCTCTCGATCGGATACGCCCGCGCGGCCCGGATCATAGATGAGCTGGAGACGCGGGGAATCGTGGGGCCAGCGGAGGGCAGCAAACCCCGCGAGGTGCTCCGCCGCACTTCAGAGGAAATACTCTGAGTTTATTGCCGTTACTCTTCCGCTTTTGCTATTCTGGGATTGACCACGTCTGCCCCGTGCACTCAATCCGATGACTGAAACACTTCTGTTGGTGGTTATTGCCCTGCTCACGGTCAACATCCTCTTTGTGGGAGTTTATATTGTTCTGGTCCTCAAGGAGGTTCGCCAGGCGGTCTCAAAAATGAACCAGATCCTAGACAGCTTTTCGACGATCTCGACCGCCATCGCCAACCCCGTTTCCAGCGCCTCCGGATTCTTCTCGGCGGTCGTGGAGGGGGTAAAGGCGTTCCACAAAATCCAGGACGTGGTTGGTAGTCACAAGGGAGAGGAAATCGATAATGGACGGCCGCCGGAAGCGACCTAGCATTTTGAGGAAACAAAATGAATCAGAAAGATAACGGAGGATTCAACCAGTTTGCGGTCGGGTTTGTGGTCGGGGCGATCCTGGGAGTTCTCTACGCTCCCAAGGAGGGTAAGGAATCACGGCAGGCCCTCAAGGAGCTCCTCAAGGTTTGGGAAGAAAAAGCCGGGGAGATAACCGGAGAGCTCAAGGAGAAGGTGGTCGAGGTCCGGGAGGCCGCCCAACCGGTCATCGCCGAGACCAGGGAGATGGTGGAGCCGATCATCAACGAGATCAAACCCATCGTGCAGGAGAAGATGAGCCAGGCGGCGGAGCTGATCGAGCCGATCGCCCAGGATGTCGCCAAAGAAACCGAAGAAAAAATAGCGGAAGCTGTCGATCCCGTTATCGAGAAAGCCCGCGCTGAGCTCAACCAGACGATTCAACAGGCCCGGCAGGAAATCCGTAGCAACATCCAGAAACCCAAATATTTCCGAGGAGTTTAATTTAGATAAAAATGGACGCTCTGGAGGAACAGAGCTAGCAAATTTGTAAAAAAACAAATTTGGACGGTCGCCCGAGGCGACCTAGCATTTTCTTCTGAAAACAGAAATGTTCCGGCGATGACCTACTCTCCCAGACCCGAAGGCCAAGTACCATCAGCGCTAGAGGCTTTTACGACCGAGTTCGGAATGGGATCGGGTAGTTCACCTCCGCTCAAATCACCAGAACATTTCTACCTTCAAGCAAAATGCTAACACTGCTTGGTTAAAGCGAAACTGATAGCGGAAAAGAAGATCAAACGACCTATTAGTATGTCTTGGCTCAAACCCTTACGGGCCTTACACCTAACACCTATCAACCTTGTAGTCTACAAGGGGTCTGCTTTTCATCTTGGGGTGGGCTTCGTGCTTAGAT
>DATDSA010000023.1:0-20334 GCA_035291485.1 Patescibacteria group bacterium
AGTCCGAGGAACGCAATTACATTAAGATTCGGGCCGAAAAGCCCGAATGGCAGGATGATGTCGACGCTTGGGTCGCCAAGACCTACAAAGGAAAATCGCAGTATTTCCCGCCGAAGAAAACCTCCACGCTCTGTTTTAATGGCGGCGGAAATGTCGTGAGCTGTACCGGAGGAGAAACCGGACCGCTTCTAGATGTTGAAGATGTTTCTTTTCGGAACTACAGCTCGGGAAATACCGTTCTTTCGGCGAGCTCGTTACCGGTTGATTTCCAAGTTTGGGCGACACCAACCTTCCAGCCAGGAACTGAAGTTGCTTTTGTAAAATTTACACTCTCTGGAGCGGATTGCAGTGCCCTCTGGCCAACGGAATGCAACACCGAACCCGGAACCGATTACGTGGTCACAACGAGCACCTGCGGCAGCGGTTGCTTCACTTCAAAAGACAACGGCCCGATTGGGACCGCACCACGGCTCTTTCAAATGGAATCAAAAGACCCAGCTATCCCCGGATCATACACGCTTAGGATTGAAGTTCAGGACAACACCGGGGGATCAAAAATTCTAGAAATTCCGATTACGATAAACCTTTAAGAACGCAGTTGTCCACCATTGGACTCAATAAGTTTGTGAATCTTTCCTCTCAAAGGAGAAATATCCTCAGAGGATAACCCTCTCTCTTCGAATTGGAAAGTAACTTTAAGAGTAATCGATCGGTTTCCCTCTTTAGTTTCGAATCGATCTTTAATCTCGACCTCTCTGACCAGCGATGAAGACGATCGAATTTTCTCGATCAACTCCGCCAGTGAGCGGGTCTGCGGCAGAAGGAAAGAGTAATCTTCGAAGATTTCCGGATAGGCCGAAATCGACGTGAACTTGCCCCATTTTTGAGCGAGATCGGCGAATTTTTCAAAATCAATCTCAAAAATAGCCGATTCTGGGAGATCGAAAGAAGCCGTGAGGTGAGGGTGAACTTCCCCCAGGACTCCGACCCGCTCTCGGCCGGCCCTTACTTCGACCGCTTTTACGGAATGGAGAAACTCTTCTTTCACGGGAGAGAATTCCAGTTTAAAATGAGCCTGTCTCCCTAATTCCTCCAGAACCCCCTTCAACCTCATAAATGGCTCTTTTTCGCCCCAGATCAGGGCTCCCAGCGCCAGGTTCTCCCCTTTCCTAGGATAGACCTTCTCCAGTTCGAAAACTCTTCCCCGGCTAAAACGAGGGTTGTTTCTCTTGGCAACCTCTAGAAGAGATAGGAGAAGATGGGGACGGAGGTACTCCGCCTCAATCGAGATCGGGTTCCTGAGCCGCAGGAGATCTTTGGCCTTGAGATGGGTCAGGGAAGCGGTGGAAACGAAAGGAAAGGTCTTTACCTCCGAGAATCCGTTCCCGGCTAATCCCGAAGTAATCCGATCGCGCCAATCCTCCTGTTTGCTCTCACGGACCTCCCCCAAAGTGGTCTGGATCGGTTTGGCGAGAATGTTTTCATATCCGTGCAAACGGAGGACCTCTTCGGCAGCGTCCTCCGGGATCCGGACGTCTCCCCGGAAGTGTGGCGGCCAACAGAGAAGCCCCTTCTCCGATGACATCACCTTGAACCCCAATCGCTCCAGATAGAGACGGGCTTTCGAGAGGGGAAGAGCTTCCCCGGCCACCCGAGTGAGTTTGTCGTGGGTGAGACCGACCGAGTACGGCTCGATATTTTTCTCTCCCACCGAAGCGAATCCGGTGATTTTACCCCTCCCGTAAACTTGGTAAAGTTGAAGTATTTTATTGAGTGATGTGTAGAGGTTATCTGGAGATAGGTAGTGCTCGAAACGGTTGCTGGCTTCGGAACGGAGCCCCAAACGCCGCGCCGTTTTGCGGATGGAAATCGGATCGAAAATCGCCGCCTCCAGAAGAATCTCGGTGGTCCCCTCGTCTACCTCGGTCTCCTCTCCTCCCATCACCCCCGCCACCGCAATCGCTCCGGCCTTATCGGCGATGACGATATCACCTTCCACCAGCTCTCGATCCAACCCGTCCAAAGTCTTGATTTTTTCTCCCCTCTTCGCCGAACGAATTTCAATCGAAAGGGAAGAGTCCCGCCGACCCACTTTTTCGGCGTCAAAGGCGTGAAACGGCTGGCCCCATTCCAGCATTACGTAATTGGTTAGATCGGCCCAGAGATTGACGCTCCGCATTCCCGCCGCTTCTAACCGGGCGATAATTTGTTTGGGAGTAACTTTGTATTTGAGCTCGGACATCTTTGTAAGAGTGTAAAGTTTTGAGAGCGAGACATTATTCTTTACCGGAAGTGGGGAAAGATGTTCAACCGGTTGGAACTTTTCAACTAGTCCTTTTAGGGGAAGTTCATAGATGGCCGCTAGTTCCCGCGCGACACCGACGACGGAAAGAAGGTCGCCGCGGTTGTAGGTAATGTCGAGGTCAAGAACCTTATCGGAACCGGTTTTCTGAACCCCTGCCACCCCAACCGAAATCAGGGATAGATCACCTGCCACCTGTTCGGCTGATTTCCTCAAATTAACGAATTCTTTCAGCCAAGAGAATGGGATTAACATGGTAATTGATATTTGGTAATTGATAATTTGAACATTAAAATTGCTTCAAAAACCTTAGATCCCCTTCATAGAAATAGCGAATGTCGTCGATTCCTTGCTTGATCATTAGCATCCGGTCGGGGCCAAATCCCCAGGCCAGTCCGGAGTATATTTTCGGATCGATTCCCCCATTGCGAAGAACCTGGGGATGGACCAGGCCCGCGCCGGCGATCTCGAACCAGCCTCCCATTCCGCAAATCCGGCAACCCTTCCCTTCGCAGAACGGGCAGAGGGCGTCGACTCCCACCCCCGGCTCAACAAATGGGTAATACTTCGGCCGAAAACGGGTTCGGGTTTTCTCCCCGAGAACCGCCTTGAGAAAGAGATCGGAAAGGAAACGGAGCTGGCCCATCGAAACATCTTTGTCGACGTAGAGAACTTCAAACTGAGTGAAGGTATGGCTGTGGTGAGGATCCACGTTCTCGTAACGGAAACATCGGTCAAAGGTCATCACCCTGATCGGCGGTTTTCTCTTCCGCATCTCGCGCACCTGCATATTGGAGGTGTGGGTCCGCATTGCGCGCCCATCCTCCAGATAGAGGGTGTCCCAGAGGTCTCGCGACGGGTGGTCCGGAGGGATATTCAAAAGACCAAAGTTGTATTCATCTTCCTCCAGATGAGGGGCGTAAACCTCTTCAAATCCCAGCTTGGAAAACGTATCCCGAACAAATTCTCGAAACTCAGTCAGGGGGTGAATTGACCCGGTTTGAGGAGAAATGCCGGGAGAGGTGGTGTCGAACGAGGAACGGTCAATTTCTTTCAAATCCTTTCTTTTGAGTTCTTGATCTTTTCTTTCAAGAGCAATTTCAATTTTTTCCTTAACAGAATTGATGAGTTCGCCGGCGATTTTTCGATCTTCCTGCCGAGGAAGTTCGGGAATTTCACTCAGGAGCTGATTGACAACGCCGTTCCTTCCTAGGTGATGAAGACGAGTCTTCTCCAGTTCGGTAAGAGAGGAAACGCTTCCGATTTCTTCTAAGGCTTTTGCTTCAGCCTCAACGAGATTCATACTATTTTTTGATAACTTTTTCCACAATCGTTTTGAATGCTTCCGGTTCCTCCAGTGCCAGCTGGGCGAGGATCTTTCGGTCCAGATCAATTTTTTCTTTTTTGAGAAGAGCAATGAAACGGCTATAGCTCAAACCAAAGGGGGTCAGAGCGGCGTTGATCCGGGCGATCCAGAGAGTTCGGAAATCTCTTCTTCTCTGCCGCCGCCCCGCAAAGGCGTACTGGCCGGCGTGCAAAACCGCTTCCTTTGCCCTTCGGTACTGGCGGTGCTTAGCACCGCGGTACCCCTTGGCCATTTTTAATATTTTTTTGTGTCGTCTGGCGGTGATGCTACCTTTTGCTTTTGCCATGGTTATACTCCTAACATTCTTCGGAGATGCCGGCGATCGGCCCGGCTGATCAGTTTATCTCCCCCACCTCGAGCCACCAAATTGGACCTTTCTTTGGAACGGCGGTGTTTCAATCCCCCGCTCAAATGGAGAACTTTCTTTTTGGAAGATATCTTAAACCGTTCGGTAATTGTTTTGGAAACTTTAAATTTTGCCATTTTGTCTCTTCAAAATGCTAGGCCGTCTCCGGCGGCCGTCCATTTTTTCTGATCGGGAGGATAGTCACTTCATAACCCCGCTCCGCCCGGACCGGATCCTTCTCCATCTTTCCAAATTCTTTGAGAATCTCGGCCAGTCCCCGAATTTTCTCCAAGCCGATTTCGGGATGAGCGGCCTCTCTTCCTCGAAAAACAACGGTTAATTTTACCTTATCTCCTCCCCGAAGGAAATCCTCCGCCCGCCGGGCGCGCAATCGCAGGTCATTCTCACCGATATTGGGGCGGAAACGCAGCTCTTTGAGTTCGCTTCGCTTTTCGGTCGTTTCCCCTTTCTGTTTTTCCCGTTCAAAAAGCCAGCGTTTGTAGTTAATAATTCGGGCCACCGGAGGTTGGGCCGAAGGAGCCACCTCAACCAAGTCCAATCCCTTGCTTCGGGCGGTTTCCAGAGCGGCCCTCGTTGCCATCACACCCAGCTGTTTGCCATCCTCGTCGATCACTCGCAATTCGGGAGTCCGAATCCACTCGTTGGTTCGATAGGAGGGCTTTTTTATCGCCATAGATCAATGATACGGGATGTGGCTATCTGTTTAATTGTTTCCGTGATCTCGATGACAGTTTTTGCTCCTAGGTCTTTGCCGCTCCGCAACCGCACCGCCGCCGCTTTCGCTTTCTCTTCCCGTTCCCCCACCACCAGCATGTAAGGGACTTTTTGAAGCTGAGCGTCCCTTATTTTCGCTTGCATTTTTTCGTCACGGTCATCAAGTTGGGCCCGAATGCCTTGAGATTTCAGGGATTCAGAAACATCTCGGCCGTAGACGGTGAATTTCTCAGAAATCGGAATAACCACCGCTTGGACCGGAGAGAGCCAGACCGGAAACTCCCCGCCGAAATGCTCGATCAGGAAACCGATGAACCGCTCATGAGATCCCAGCGGAGCCCGGTGAATAATCACCGGAGTTTTTTCTTTACCGTCTTTATCGGCGTATTTCAAATTGAAACGGTCTCCCATGTAGAGATCGATCTGATTGGTGGAGGTGGCGAATTCCCGTCCGGTAGAGGAGCGGATAATGAAATCAATTTTAGGACCATAGAAGGCGGCGCTACCGGTCTTTTCAATCATCTTGATGTCCAATTTGGAGACTGCCTCCCGCATCATCTTTTCGGCCAGTTTCCACATCTTTTCGTCGCCGTGGTACTTGGTTTTCTTTTTCGGATCCCGCAGTCCCATTTCCAGGTAGTAGTCGGCGATGCCGAGAGCCCGGTAGTAGTGCTCGTGGAGCTTCATCACCGCCACGAATTCCTCGACAGCTTGTTCCGGGGTACAGTAGATGTGGGCATCGTTTTGAGAGAACCCCCGGACGCGGAGCAGGCCGAAGAGTTCGCCGGCGGCCTCGTAGCGGTAGCAGGTACCGTATTCGGCCAGTCTTAGGGGAAGCTCGCGGTAACTACGGGAGCGGGAGGCGTATATCAGATGGTGGTGGGGACAGTTCATCGGTTTGAGATAGTATTCCCCACCCTCTTTGAGCTTCATCGGAGGGTACATGTCGTCTTGGTAGTAGGGAAGGTGACCGGAAGTGTGGTAGAGGCCGGATTTGGTGATGTGAGGAGTGGAAACTCGCTGATAACCCCAGGCCGATTCGGTTTCTTTCGCCCACTTTTCGAGCTCTTCTTTGATGATATTTCCTTTTGGCAGCCAGAGAATCAGGCCGGGCCCAACCTCCTCACTAACCGTGAATAGTTCCAGTTCCCGCCCGAGCTTGCGGTGGTCGCGCTCCTTGGCCAGTTCCAGTTGAGCCAGGTGTTTTTCCAACTCCTTCCCGGTCTGAAAAACGGTCCCGTAGATCCGGGTCAGCATCGGGTTATTCTCGTCGCCGCGCCAGTAGGCGCCGGCGAGGGACAGGAGTTTAAAGTTTTTGAGATCGGTAGCGGGTTTATCGGTGTGTCCGCCACGGCAGAGATCGCGAAAATCACCGGATTGATAGATGGAGATCTTTTCTTTGTTTTTGACCAACTCCTCAATCAGTTCCAGTTTGTAGGGATTGTCGTGGAATTCTTTATTAGCTTCCGCCGGAGAAACATCGATCCGTTCAAAGCTTTTCCAGCTCGGCAATACTTCCCGCATTTTCTTCTCGATTTTGGAGAGGTCTTCCTCCGAAATTTTGACATCACCGAAATCAAAATCGTAATAAAAACCGTTCTCGATCGCTGGTCCAATTGTCGGTTGGGCCGAAGGCCATAGTTGTTTAACCGCCGCGGCCAAAAGATGGGCGGCGGAGTGTCTTAGGGTTTCCAAATTTTTCGCTTCCACGGGAACAATGATAACAGAAAATAGCCTTTTTTAGTTTATCTCTTCGACCGAAATTTTGAAGGGGGCGTCTTTGAACTCGGCGAGCCAGGAGTGAGGGTAGCGGCTTCCCATGAATTCTTCGTCCTCCATTTTGTCCAACTTATTCGCGATCGTTTCGGCCAGACTGGCTGAATCTCTGGAAGAGAAATAGACGTCGGGGAGGCGGGGGTCGTACCAGCTGGCAGCTTTGAGTTTCAGGTAGACCTGCCTTTCTTCATCGTAGAGTTGGCCCAGATCTCTCTCCTGAAGGAGAATGCCCATTTTTTTCTGATAGAGATTCGCGATCTCTTCCGGAGACCGATACCCCTCGCGCGCAAAAGTGTAGATCTTTTGAGGCTCGCACAGGAGCTCAACCAACGGGATCCCGATGGCCGCCGCAATTTTGGAAGCGCTGTTAATGGACGGGTTTCGCAGCCCACGCTCAATTCCGGAGATGTAAGTTCGATCGAGCCCCGACCGAAAACCCAGCTCCTCCTGGGTTATTCCGAATCTCCCCCGGTAGGAGCGAACACTCTCGCCAAATTTTTGATCGCAGCGTTGGTCATAAAAGTTCAAACAAGAACAGAAGCATCATCCTAGGAAAAAGATACCTAGTCAACAGACTATGTGTAACAAAACAAGATTTGAACGGTGAGAAGCGGAGCGGCTTGATTTTGCCGAATCTGCCTATATTCAAAATGGTGCGCGCGCCTGGATTTGAACCAGGGACCTCCTCAATGTCAATGAGGCGCTCTACCCCTGAGCTACGCGCGCGCACTTGTGGTTCCAATGGGCGCTCTATTAATGCCATTCGGCATTGCCCCGAGGGAACGGGGTTCGACTGAGCTAACCGCCCAAAGTATCTCCTTAATTATTATATCCGAACGAGAAAAATTTAAGAGACGATCTTGTCGATGATCCCGTACTTCTTGGCCTCTTCGGGAGTCATGTTGAGGTCGCGGTCGATGTCGTGCATGATTTTGTCCTTGGTCTGGCCGGTGTGTTTTGCCAGAGTCGCCGCATAGAGGTCTTTGAGCCGCAGGATCTCTTTGGCGGTAATCTCGATGTCGGAGGCCTGTCCCCCGGCCTCTCCCAAGGGTTGATGGATGTGGACCAGGGCGTGCAAGAGCGCCATCCGTTTTCCCTTGTTTCCGGCTGCCAAAAGCAAAGTAGCTGCCGAAGCCGCCATCCCCACCGCGATGGTGGAAATCGGAGTGGAAAGCTGCAACATCGTGTCGTAGATGGCGAAAGCGGCGTAGGCCGAGCCACCCGGGGAATTGACGTACATCTTGATCTCTTTCTTGGGGTCCTGCTGCTGGAGAAGGAGGAGCTGGGCAATCACAACGTTAGCCATCCCGTCCGAAATCGGACCGGCCAAGAAAACAATTCTTTCCTCTAGAAGACGGGAGAAAATATCATAAGCGCGTTCTCCGCGCGGGGTCTGTTCAACAACAAACGGAACCGGATAGGATGACATAACTAGTCAATTATCAATTATCAATTACCAATTATCAAGTGCGCTAACCCTCGGCGGTCTTGATCAGGTACTCGATCGTTTTTCTTTTACGAAGAACATCTTCCAGATACGCTTTTCCTCTCTGTTCTTGGAGACGCTCTCGGGTTTTATCATCCGGCGCTGCTTCGATGGCATCCGCGATCTCTTTTTCGGAGGCGGTGATTTTTTCTTCCCTGGAAATTTGATTGAGGATAAACTCATCCTTCAGGTTTCTCTCGGCGATCTCGTGGTACTCCTTCTGCAGGTCCTCCGGCTTTTTTCCTTGGGAGGATAGGTACTGGTCCATGGTCAGTCCCAAGGAATTAACCTGGTCGATCAGGGAAGAAAGCATTCGTTGAACTTCGTAATCAATTAGGATATGGGGAATAGAGATTTTGGCGGTTTCGCGAATTTTATCCAACACCTGAGAAGCCGTAATTTTTTCGGAATCTCCCACCGGTTTTCCCTTGGGGTCATAGATGATTTTTCCTTTAACAGATTTAAGGGATTTTTTGTAGTCTTTCAAAACAACCTGAGGTAACTCCGCCGTTTTGGCTTCAAAAATCAAATCCTCCCCTTTTTTGAATGAGGTAACCGATACCTGCGGGGGGATGATCGGTTTGAGTTGGTGTTCGGAAACGGCTTGAGCGTAGGCTAAGGGAACCACTTCCTGAAAAAGGGATTGGGCGAGACGATCCTCATTGAGTTGGGATTCCGCCAGCTTGCCGGGAGCTTTCCCGGTTCGAAATCCGGGAACTTTTACCTCCTTTAGGGCCTCAGCTTTAACCAAGGTAAAAGACTCATCGACCCGTTTGGCGGGGATAGTGATAGTCAACGTTATTTCTGAATCTTTGCGGGAAACTTGCGAATTAGCCACGGTTAAAGTCTACTACACTACGCCCATCGTTCCCTCCTCTTCCTCTCCTTCTCCCCCAAGAACTTCATCCTTAGACCCTCCCTTTGGCAGCATCTGTCCACCGCAAATCGGGCAAATATCATTTTCGGGTCCTTCGTGCCCGCACTCGCTACAGACGTATGTCTCTTCGCTTTCGGTTTCTTCCATTAAGCACCACCCCCTTAAACGTCAAAAAGCTGAACGCTTGCCTATTCTTAAGGAAAAGAAAATATAATGTCAAGCGCTCGGATGTTTGAGTTAGTCTAGCTTTTCCGAACGATAAGGAATGGGGTTAGCTCCTGATCCTGGCCGAGAGGGTTGTCAAGGAGAATTAATCGAACCATTTTTTTGTCAAGCGGAAGGCGGCGGCTCTGCGCAATCACCTTCACATTGATATTGTTCCCATCTACGATCGCAATCGGATAACCCAATTTATCTTCCAATTTCTGGCAAAGTTTTTCCGGGTTATCGGGCGGAAGCATCACGTACTCGGTGTAGGGGTACATTGCATCGGGGTTGAATCCATCAATTTCCGAGATGCGCTTTCCGGCCACAATCCAGAATAACCCATGAATGCCAAAAATTCGTCCCAACGCCCCCAGGATCATCGCCGTAATCATCCGCAAGCGACCCGATCGTTCCACCGCCACCTGCATTTTTTCCGGCCGGGAAAAACCGATGTCGTTGGGGTATTTTTTCACTCCTTTAACGATCAATTTCGCCAGCCAACCCGTTCTAACGGTGGATAGGTGGCGGACATTATTTTGGCAGACCGAAACGACTTTCTCGGAAATCGCCACCCAATCTCCTTTCTTCAATTCCGGCCGGGCGTATTTTTCTAGAAGATAGGAGAGATCCTCTCCAAAAGAAATTTTGTGGGTTTTGATTGGCAACCGTGCGTACTTTACTTCGTTAAATTCGAATATTTTCATAGAATGAAGAGAAGCTCCAAAATTGGTGCTGGGGGCGAGAGTCGAACTCGCACGAGGTTTTATCCCCAAAGGATCTTAAGTCCTTCGTGTATACCATTCCACCACCCCAGCCAAAACTACAAACTCGAAATAAGTTTTTCCTTGTTACTTCTTATTTTAAGGTATTTTTCGAAATCTCTAGCCCGATCCCTATCAACAAACTCTTTCTTGTAAACAAGCGCATAGGGTCTTCTAAATTTGGTTGAACTGACACCTCCCAAATTGTGCTCTCTTAGTCGTTTTCCTGGATCTGTCGTTAACCCCACGTAATACCAATCATGACCACAACTCTTGAGAACATATACGAAAAACATATGCGTCTACCATTCCCTGCCTGCGCAGGCAGGCGCCACCCGCCCTGGCCTAACCGGTATCATTTTACCAACCTTTAAAAAAGGGGGGTGTTATTTGGCAGCGGAAAGCTGATGGGAACCGATCCGGCCCATCCACAATCGGACACTGCGCGGCCAATGCGGGGAAACGGCGTAGATATCTCCCACCTGTTCAACCGTTAGTTTGCGTTTTCCTTTCAGGTAGTAGTTCTTCCAAAGGCCTTTACCAACGGCCTCGATCCCGTTGCCCCAAGAAGCAAAAGGAATTCGGCCACTTCCCCATCCGAAGGGGTTGTAGGTTCCCCGAATATAATGAAGACCGAAGGTCGATTCGGTTCCGGCGATCGCCGGCAAAAGCTTCCAATCCAGGTTATATTTATCCGCCACCGCAATGAATTTACCGGCGTAAGGGGTCAAAGGCGAATTATATTTGGCCAGGAAAGATTTGAGCCTTACGATCCGCAGATCGACCCGAGCCTCCACCTTGGGAGGGAGAATTGGAGCATGCACCAATTTGGTTTGAGAAAAAGGAGCCGCCAGGATAAACAGGAAATAGAGGTAGACCAGCCCCTTGAGATAGAGCTGACGGAATTTCCTCCGGCTAGGAACCCGGCGGGAAAGGGATCTAAAAGCGGTTTTCGCCCACGAAGAAACAACCCGCTTTCGCGGGGCCAGATCTGCCCAGATTTTTCGAATCCTCTTAAAAATCATAAAGGCTCAAGCAAACCCGTCGGTCTCGGATATTCTCTGAAACCGCCGGAAATCTACTCGAGCAACTTATAGTCTAACATCTAGCCCACTATAAGTCAACTATTAGGGGAGGGATGTAACAGGCTGATGGTGCCCCGGGAGGGATTCGAACCCCCACTCTTGACCTTAGAGGGGTCCTGCTTTATCCATTAAGCTACCGGGGCAGGTTTATCAGCATCGCGTCTAAGAGCGCTACCCAGAGGCGTTTAGGAAGCCTCTTTTACCCTCTGGTGCCCCTGGAGGGATTCGAACCCCCAATAACTGCTCCGAAGGCAGTCGTGATATCCATTTCACCACAAGGGCGCTGGGGTGGTTGGTGGGACTTGAACCCACAACATCCTCC
This sequence comes from Patescibacteria group bacterium, assembly GCA_035291485.1. Classification (GTDB taxonomy): domain Bacteria; phylum Patescibacteriota; class WWE3; order 9FT-COMBO-53-11; family 9FT-COMBO-53-11; genus 9FT-COMBO-53-11. The sequence goes on from DATDSA010000023.1 coordinate 11,264, forward strand.
TTCACAGGGAGGCGCTCTGCCATTGAGCTACAACCACCGTACAGGTGGCTGCTAGCGATTCGCGCTAGCAAATCACGTTCAACCACCACATGGGACGACTTGCTTTTGCAAGCTCTAGCCATCCCGCGAGAAAGGATGGTACCCCCGGAGGGATTCGAACCCTCAACACCCGCCTTAAGAGGGCGGTGCTCTAACCGGTTGAGCTACGGAGGCTCCTGGAGCGGGTGAGGGGATTCGAACCCCTGACGTTTAGCTTGGAAAGCTAACATTCTACCACTGAATTACACCCGCGATCTCTGAGAGCGGGGCAATGAAGTGGCTAGAACTCCGCGAGGAGTCGTCCCACTGAATTACACCCGCAAGCTTCTTGCGCAACGGGTGTTAGGTTCGCGAAGCGAGCCGTCCACCCGCACACAATACTACTGAATATTATAGAGCATCGCCATAAATTGGGAAGGGATCTTTAGGTATTCTAAGCCGAGAGTAACTCGTTAACCTTTTCAATGACGTCCTCCAACCGCCATTCCGATTTGATGAAATAATGGGCCGGGTGATAGACCATGATCTCGTTCAACATCTTTTCGTCCGCATCCAAAACGGTGAGGATAATCACCGGAACGTTTTCACCCCAAGGATCGTCTCGAAGTTGATGCAGTACTTCCCGACCGTCTTTTTTAGGAAGGATCAAATTTAACAGGATCAGGTCCGGGTGGGAGCGCAGCGCCAGCTCCAAACCCTCCTCGCCATCCACCGCCGATTCAACCGGATAGCCCGATTCCTTCAGTTTGGCGACCAGCGCTTTTCTCAAGGGGGCATCGTCCTCAATGACCAATATTTTTGAAGAATTAGGCACAGGTTACTCCTTCTTTTCGGCTAAAAAGATCTGGATATCTTTAACCAACTGATCCAGTCGATAATCCACTTTGGCGTAATACTTGTCCACTCCCAAACTAAGATAGGCCTGCTTCTTCTCCGCCCCGGCAGCGTTGGAAACCACAAAAATCGGTATCGACTTCCACTTCGGGCTGTTTTTTAGTTCCGCCACGAACAACAAACCGGGCTCTTTGCCGAAGATGTAATGGTCCAACCAAATCAGGTCAATTCTCTTCTCATCCTGCAAATAGGAAAGAGCCTGCTCCGTTGTGGTGGCGGTCAGGACGCTCGAACCACCCAACTCCAGCTTTCTCTTAATCGCTTCCAAAAGAGGAGCCTCATCTTCAATGACCAAAATTACTTTTTTATCGGGATTATTTAAATCTTTCATGCGAGCTTCTTCTCTCCTTTTTGGAAAACCATTCCCGTTAATGGGATTGTAACGTAAAAGGCGGTGTCTTTTCCTTCCTCGGATTCGAACCAGATCTTTCCTCCCCACTTCTCCACCACCGTTTTGGAAATGTAGAGGCCCAGTCCGGTTCCACCCGCGGCCGCTTTCTGAGCGTTGCTGGCTCGGAAGAACTTTTCAAAAACCCGCCCCTGTTCCAGCTTGGGAATGCCAATCCCGTTGTCTCTCACCTCGATTACCAGGGAGTTAACTCCATCGACAGGCCGTTTGTCAAGACTCACCTCAACCTTGGGATTGGGCCGGCCGGAACAATAGCGAACGGCGTTGTTGATGAGATTGCGAAAAACCTGGTTCAACAGTTCGGAGTCAACCGCCAACTTGGTCTCTTCTTTGGACCTCTCAAACCGGACCGGGATCTCTTTTTCCGCCCCGACCGAAAACTTTCCCTCCTTTATGCTGGCGGCGATCAGCGAATCGATTTTCGCCGGGACCGGTTCCACAATGAGACCGCCGGCTTCCAATCGAGAGACGTTCAGGAGGTCGTTTACCAACCGCACCATTCGCTGACTACCCTTGTAGACCTCTTTCAGATAGCGGGACTGTTCTTCGGACAGCGGACCGACATCGCCCGAGAGAAGCATTTCGGAATACCAGTTGATGGCGGTCAGGGGCGTCCGGAGCTGGTGGGACGCCAGAGAAACAAACTCGGTTTTGGCGAGGTCGATTGCCTTCTCTTTGGTGATATCTCTTTCGATCCCGACAAAAAATCTAACAGCACCATTGTCGCCGAGAACAGGAGAAATCGACGCCAGGGCGGTGTATATCTCCCCGTTCTTGCGCCGATTCTGAACCTCCCCAGTAAATACTTTCTTCCTGTTCTTGATCGTTTCCCACATCGTTTCGTAAAACTCTCGGGGCATCATCCCGCCCCAGAGCTCTTTGGTACCGGCTTTTTTACCAACGACCTCCTTCTGAGAAAATCCCGTGATCCTCTCAACGGCCTTGTTGGCATAGAGAATAACCGCGTTTTCGTTGGTGATGATGATGTGATCGGAGGCGTTTTCGACGGCGAGTTTAAACTTCTGGAGCTCCTCCTCAGCCTTAGAAATGGAGGAGATACCGGATCTATCGGGTGACACTGATTGTTTCTCCCAACTCGGCATCGGGAGCGCAGACCGTGATCCGACCGTTCCCGCTCTTGGCAGTGTGGTAACCGGCCCCGTTGGTGGTGGCCCCGGTCGGGTCGATGGGGATTGACACGATATAGGTTTCGCTGGCGGTCAGGACCGAAAGGTCCACCAAACCGGTGCAGGTTCCGTCGGTTTTGCAGACCTCGTTGGTTGCCAGACCGGAACAATTCCCGTTGGTGGGGATGGAAGCGGGAACCGTGCCTTTGTTGTCGATCGCGTACTGATAGGCAGCGTTGAGAATGGTGTTCACATCCACCGAGCGTTGGGCGTTGCGGGTTTTAGCGAGCTGGCGAGCGGGGTTGATCGCCAAAATCACGATCCCGGCGAGGATAGCCAGGAGCGCCACGACCAACAAAATTTCCAATAGTGTGAAACCCTCTTGTTTTCGACTCGAAGAGTTTCGTCCCCTCGCAAGCTCCGGGATAAACCCATCTCGCAATGCTCGATGACTGTATTTTTTCACTGTAGACAGATTAACAAGTTTAAGGGGAGGAGTGCAAAATCCCATTGTCAAAACGAGACCACTTCCTGCCAGGAGGTCACGTTGACGATAGGACTAACCTGGTCGATCGAGATCTGAATCCTCCGGACCGCATCCCCCACCGTACCGGAAGTGGTTAGCAACCGGTCCTGGGCGCCGAGGCTCGTTACGGTATAGCTGCAGCTCCCCTGCCCCAACGAAACCGTGGCCGAACCGGTAAAACTGCCGGAATCTTGGATCTGTTGGAGCGCCTCCTCCGCGCAGGCGTCGGCCAGCGCCTTAGCCTGATGGGACTGTTTCAGAGACAAGCTGGTCTTGGTAAAACCGGTCCCCCAGAGGATTAACGAAACCCCCACTGATAGCGAGACCGCGGTGGCGACCAGGACACTGATTAGAGTGATGTAGGAACCTCTCTTTTTAGGGAGTGCGTACCATTGCTGATCCATAGAATATCTTGGAAAAAACGTAAGTCGCCTGAGCCGAGGAGGAGCTGTAGGTAAGAGTGAACTGAATTTTGATCGCCTTTTGCATGTTGTGGAAAGTGAGCGAAGAGGCGGTCACTCGAGACGAGGTTAGCGGGGTGGCCGCTCCCGTCCCCTCTTTGATCCGAATGGCGCCTCCCGAGAGGTCAAAAACCGTTGGATCGTTGGGGGCCGGAACTTTTATATCCAGATAGACATCAGTGTCACCCTGATTGGGAAAGTTGATGGTCTGGGCGTTGCGGGTTGATTGAGAGATAGCTTGCATCACCTGCATCCCCTGCTGCTCCACTTCGGCGACAACCTGGGACCGAGCCCGGGTCTGCAGATTTAGATAGATAAATACAGAAACGGTCGAGACAATTAGGGTTGCGATCCCCAGGTAGAGCAAGAGCTCGACCAAAGTGAATCCTGTTTTACGCTTTATCCTTGTTACTTGAAACATGTTACTTGTTACCTCTTAGAATGGCATCCAGTTCGTTAGGTAGGTTGTCAGTATGACTGTTCCCGTCCGAGAAGCGGTCTGCTGCCAGGTGACCGTGCTGACCACCTGTTTCCGGTCGGTTCCGGCCGATGAAACGGTAATCACTCTCGTAAAGATGCCCGTGATATCCGAGGTCCCCGAAAAAACCCACTTGTTGGCCGTCGTCGCCAAACCGTGCGCCCCATCGGTGAGATTGGCATAGGCATCCTTGCGAACGCCGCGGGTAGCCTCCAGTCCTTCCTCGGCCAGAAGGATGGCGCGGTTCTGCACTCCAGAGGTCGCGACACTTTCTCGGCCCACGATCAATGCCCCCACCAAGGCGGTCACCAGAAACGCCATCACCCCCACCGCCAGCAGAACCTCCACCAGCGAAAACCCGGCGACCGAATTTTCAGTATTGGACCATTCCGTAGCCATTGATAGTCAATGCGTGCGCTTCTCCATTCAGAGAAGTCAAAGTCAGCGTTCCGGTGGCCTGGGCTCGTCCAAAGACCTTGGAGAAGGTGGTCTCCAGAAGACCGGTGGGAGATATCGCCGTTGGCATCGCAAAAACCTCGTCGTAAGAGGAATCGCGCGCGGCGTAGCTTGTCCCTTTGAAAAGCGTGATGCTGCCGGACTGTACCCTCACCCCCCAGACGGAGTCCCCCTTCACTCCCTGTGTCAATATCTGGGCGCGGCGCCAAGATTGGGCCACCGAAACCGCCGCCAGATCCAGGTCGTTTCTGACTTGCAGGTGGAGGTAGAGAGGGGCACCGAACGCCCCGATCACACCGATGAGGGTCACGCTCAAGAGCACTTCCAACAGAGAGAATCCATCCCGTTTCATCATGGGTTGAAGCCGCCGATCAGGCTGTAGATCGGCAAAATCACCGCGATCGCGACCGCCGCCACTCCCAGCCAAACCAAGAAAAGCATGATCGGTTCCAGCGCCGTGGTGACGCCTCGAGCCGTGTTCGAGGAACGCTCCTCGAACAACCGGCCGATCTTCATCAACGAGCCGGGAAGCTGGCCGGATTGTTCTGCCGCAAAGACCAACGATTGGACAGGAGCCGGAAAGATTTTTTTGGCGGAGGAATAGGAAGAGAAGCCCTTTTTGATGGAGTTCCCCTCGGCCACCTGCTTCTGCAGGTGCTCATAGAACCTGGCGAACGGGTCGAGAAGAGTCGCGTCTCTGAGAGAGGCCAAGGCGTCGTCGATCGGAATTCCGGCCTGCAGCAGGCCCCCCAAAAGATTTCCAAATCTGGAAATCTCCACCTCCAGAAGCAGGTTCCTGAATCCCGGAATTGCCAGAAGGATCGCCTCCCCAACCTTTCGAGTTTTGGGAAAGAAGAATAGAAAGTAGAAGGCGACGATGGTCGCAGCGGACAGGACCGGCACGGCCACAACTCCGTACGATTGGAGAAAATAACCCAGGGCAAGCAGGGCTTTTGTGATCCAGGGAAGGTCGATATCTAGAGAGGAAAAGACCCCCGCCAGCCGCGGCAGGACAAACCAGGAAACCCCCAGACCAACGATAATCGTGAGGGAGAAGACGATCAGAGGATAGAAGAGGGCAGCCTGCACCTGGGATTGGAAGGAGCGCTCCTTTTGAGATTGCTGGGAGATCAGTTCCAAATTCTCGACCAGTTTTCCCGACTTTTCCCCCATCCGCATCAGGGAGATCACCCGCTGGGAGTAGAGCCCGGTCTTTTCAAAAGATTTCCAGAGGGGAAAACCGGAGTCAAGGTCGAACTGGATCCGAGAAATAACCTTCTTGATTTTGGTGTTCCTGAGCTGGGGAGAAATGGATTCCAGGGCGGAGGTGACTCCCACTCCTGCCTCGAGGAGCATCGCCAGGTTTTCCAGCAGGACCTCCTCCTCTTGGCGGTTTGAAAAAAGCGTCATTGGGGCGGGGCCACCCGCAGGAGCTCCTCCAGAGTGGTTACTCCCGCTCCCACCTTCTCCAGGCCGTCTTCAAACATGGAACGGCTACCTTCTTTGACGGCTAGATCCCAAATCTGTTGAGCGGAGGGGCTCTTGAGAGTCAACTCCCGCATCGCAGGGGTTAATCGAATCACCTCAAAGATGGCCGTCCGGCCCAGATAACCGGTCCCGCTGCAGACCGGGCACCCCTTTCCGGAGTAGAGAGCACTAACCTTGGAGGAGAACCCGGGCGGGAGTTTTTCCGATACCTCTTTGCGGTTGGTGGTGACGGTCCTCCGGCAGTTCGAACAGATCACTCGAACCAACCGCTGGGCGATTATAATTTCGAGCGTGGAGGAGAGAAGAAAGGGCTCGATCCCCATCTCCAAGAGGCGAGGAATCGCCGTAGCGGCGTTGTTGGCGTGAAAGGTTGAGAGCAGGAGATGGCCGGTGAGCGCGGCATTGACCGATATCTCGGCGGTCTCTCGGTCGCGAATTTCTCCCACGAAGATGATGTTAGGGTCCTGGCGGATGATCGATCTCAAGCCGGCGGCAAAGGTTAGATTGGTCTGCGGATTTACCTGGATTTGATTGATCTCCGGAATGCGGTACTCCACTGGGTCCTCGATCGTGATGATGTTCACCTCCGGGCGATTGAGCATCTTCAGGAGAGCATAGATGGTGGTGGTCTTGCCGGACCCGGTCGGTCCCACCGCCAGGATCATTCCGAACGGTTTCTGGATCGCCTCGTTGAAGGATTTCTGACCGGATTCGGAGAGTCCCAGCTCTCTAAAGGACAAGTCCCGCACGTACTTGGAGAGGATCCGGATCGCCAGCCGCTCCCCTCCCACGGTCGGAGAGATGGCGATGCGAAGATCTACCCCGTCTCCATTTCGAAGATAATGGATTGACCCGTCTTGGGTCGAAAGATGCTCGTCAATCCGAAGATGGGAACGAACCTTAATCAGATTAAGGATGTTCTCGTAGTGCTCCTTCGGGATCCGACCGACCTCCTGCAGAACCCCGTCCACCCGGAAACGGACCACCACACCCTCCTCGCGGGGGTCAAAATGGACATCCGAAGCGCGAGAGGTGATCGCATCCTCAAAAACCTGCTCTACGATCTCCGGGGCAACCCGTTTGTTTTCCTCGATGATTTTAATGAACCGGGCTCCCAAAGGCTTGCGATAGTAGGTCAGAAGCTCATCGATCTTCTCGGAAAACTCGAATAGAACTTGGTTTCCCTTCATGGGAAACAGTTTGTCCAGCTCCGCCGGCAGGTCCCGATTATTCGGGTCGGAGGATGCCACCGTTACGCTATTGGTTTCCGACCGCATCAGGACGGCTCGGTACTTGATCGCGATCTCTTCCGGAATGCGAAGAATTAGTTCGGGGGAGGGAGGCTGGTGGTGCAGGTCGGCGTAGCCCACTCCCAGGTACTCGGCGATTCCTTGCCCGATCAAGTCGATGGAGAGGGTATCCTCCGCGAGAAGGTACTCCTGCAATCCCAGCTTTTTCTTGTCGGCTTCGGCCTGGGCCCGGTCGGCATCCTTCTGGGAGAGGTAGCCTCCTTGAACCAGGATCTCCTTTAGCGGAAACTCTTTCGGCATTACTTGAGGAGTTTCAGGACGTAACCCACCACACTCTTTAGTTGGGTATCGGATTTAACGAAATAAGCATTGGCGCCGAGCTTAAGGGCCTGGGCGCGGTCCTCCCCCTGGCTCAGGTTTGAAACCGCAATGATGGGAACCTGGGAGTCTTTCTGCCGGATCTCAGCGAGAACCTCAAATCCGGTTCGTTTCGGCAGGATCAGATCCAGCAGAACCAGAGAGATTTCCCCTTGGAAAAAGGTATCCAACGCCTCCTGACCGTCGCGGGCGATGACACCGGTCAAGCCCTCTCGCTCCAGCTTGAGCTGAATGGCCCTGGCAACCGGTTCCTCGTCCTCGACGATCAATATTTTCTTGAGAGATTGAGGACTAGAAGTCTCCACACTATTAATTTAGCAAAATAGGGAAATGGCTGGTCGGGGATGGCAGAGTCGAACTGCCGACCTCTCGCTCCCAAAGCGAGCGCGCTACCACTGCGCTAATCCCCGACGGCCCGTCGCCTAAAAAGGTAATGGTGCCGAGGGCGAGAGTTGAACTCGCACGACCTTTCGGTCATAGCCTCCTAAAGGCTACGTGTCTGCCATTTCACCACCTCGGCACGAAGCAGAGTTTATCTCACTTCCTTCGCCCCGATGTTTAGCTTCGGAAAGAGTTGCTTCAGAAGGGCGTTTACTTTCGCCCCCAGGTTTGGCAGTTCCGCCTTAAATCTCTCCACGAGAGACTGGGTCTCGGGACTTTCGGCCACATCCTTTACCTGGTCGGCACTCTTTTTCAAAAATCCGAACAGCTCCAACGGAGCCAGAATCGCCGCTATAATTAAAACCGCTAAAATCAATCTTTTCATTCCTAGTTTGATTTTAACACTGCGGAGACAGAAAAAACGAGATTAGTGGCTGGGAGGCTAGGATTCGAACCTAGATACACGGATCCAAATTCCGTGGTCCTACCATTAGACGACCTCCCAATAAAAATCAAAAGGAGCACCTGCCTTGGTTAGGCAGGACAACTCCTACATTAGACGGTTTTAGCGTTGCTAAAACCTACTAATTATTGACTTACCCCAATAATTATACTCCGACAGCTACTCCTTTTAACGGGAGACCTGAATGGTCACACCGCTTTCGGAGTCGCAAGCTCGAACGGTCACGATGCTGTTCGCATCAACCAAGACGCTGTATCCAGTCTTGGCTGCCGAACCCTGCGGATCGTCGGGGACCGAGGCGAGGTACTTCGCCAATGGTGTAGCGAGATCAACTCCCGCCGCCACCGTTCCACAAGCCGTACCCTTAACGGTGGTTGTCATACCGGCACCGGCTGTTCCCAGTTGAGTTTCGCTCATTCCTGCGGTAAGTCCGGTTGGCAAAGCTCCGCCATTGTCCACGATGTACTCATGAATCGCGGTCAGAAGACTGTTCACATCGCTGATTCTGGTCGAGTTGCGGGCGTCCGCAAAGCGCTGAACCGGGTTCAGAGCGACAAAAACGACCGCGGCCAGGATGGCAATGATCGCGATGACCACCAAAAGTTCAATCAGTGTGAAACCACTTCTAATAATTTTCTTCACAAATGTTCACCCCCTCTCAAATCGAACACAGATAAACTGTACTAAAAATTTAGAGCTTAGGTCAATGGATGCCGAAAGG
>DATDSA010000024.1:0-10902 GCA_035291485.1 Patescibacteria group bacterium
CGAATCCCTCCCCTAGCACCAACAGTGCCGACATAGCTCAGTTGGCAGAGCGCATTCTTGGTAAGAATGAGGTCCCCGGTTCGACCCCGGGTGTCGGCTCCAGATAATAAAATGGCAAAAAGTTTAAGAATTTTTATCAGATTAAAGTGTAGCGAGTGCGGCAGCATCAACTACACCACGAGCAGGAACAAAAACGCTACCGAAAAGCTGGAGTTCAGGAAGTTTTGTCAGAAGGAGCGCAAGTACACGCTCCACAAAGAGACGAAGATCTAGGCCCGTAGGCTAATGGCAAACCGCTCGCCTCCAGAGCGAGCTTTGGAGGTTCGACTCCTCCCGGGCCTGCCAACGATTTGGAGCCGGTTGGAAACAGATATTTTTTCCTTTCCTAATGGATTACTTAAGGATACGCGAGAGTTCTTCGGCATGAATAATCCCCTGCAAGACAGAAGAACACGGTCTGGAAATATTAGTTTCCATTAACACGTAAAAGGGATTCTTATCTTGTTTGACGTCTTTGTAGCAGCGGTTAAAAGCTTGGGCATAGACCATGTCAAAATCTTGATTTGGGTTGGTATAAGTTTCAATTTCGAACAGGGCTTCAGTAAATTGTAGAAGGATTCCTCCCAAAGCCGCCCCCCGTAGCTTTTCGGGAAGAGAGTTAATAAAGACTAGCTCCGTTCGAATCGCTTGTTGTTCGTGCCAGTACTTGGGTTTATCCTTCGGTTCCAATCCTCGTTTTGCCAATCCCAAGTACGCTACTGAGTGACCAACCTCGTGTGCCATCGAGATGGCGTTTTGGAGATCTTTGCTGGCCCACGTTCTAATGGTTGCTGTCTCCGTTTTGGGGTCATACACCGCCTCGTTAAACCCCCCCTTATTCCGATCAACATCTTCGAATTTTATTCTTGGCAAGAGTGATTTCAACTTCGGGATTCGGTTCTCCAGCTTCTCGATAACATAATCCGGGAGAGAGTATCTTTTGTCGGTTAATTCGTCAATAAAATCTGGAGTGCTAAGTACGGAGTAAAACTCGCCTTTGTTTTTTGGTTCGGGTAGTGCTTGATGGATTCTAGCAATCAGCGAATCCAGTAACTTCAGGGCGCGGGCGAGGTTTTGGGGTGGGAGACCGTTGTTTTCGAGGGAGAATTCGAGGAAGTTGCGGTAATGTCCTTGGTGCTGGGCGTAGGTGTTTCGGGCTTCAACGATATTTTTGTAAAGGGGTTTTAGGGTTTCAATCATTTTCTTGTGTTTTTGGAGAGCTTCCTCCCTTTTCAAAAATGGTTTGCGGAAAAAGAAGATGTCCCTGCGAATCTCCCCGATTTTTTTTAGATCCGCCGCATTAAAATAAATATCATAAGCCTTTCCCAGTTTCTTTAGTTCCGGATCTTTAGTTAGTGGGGTCCCTTTTACTACCATCGGTTTAGTTTACGACAAAAAAGAGGGCAAACCAACTGGATTTGCCCTTGCTGAAGTTACTTCCCATCATCCTTGCCGGAATCGTCCTTGCCAGAGTCATCGGAGCTGCTGCTGCCTCCGCGATCTTCGTAACCGCTGCGGCAATCTGATCGACCGTCCGCCTCTTCGTTGGCTCTTTCGGACTCGACCGCCCGTTCCTGGCTTTCGTGAACGTTCCCTCTCTGATCAACGTAGTACTCGTCGTCCCTGCGTCCCACGCGTCCCTCCTTGGGTAGTGAGATTGAAGCCCGGCTTGGCTCTGATTTGGATTATAGGTCACAATTTGGGAATGTCAAGGACGGTTTATCACTCCAATTCCCCGGAACTGACCATCACTTTTATGAATTGCTCCAAAATAGGCACGTTTAACGTCTCGATAGTAGTTCTCCAGAAGGTTATAATTTCATCCGTTAAGGACTGCCAATAGTCCCCCGAACGAAGTGAGGCGACTATTTGTTCACGCACCATCGTGAATCAACATTTAACTCCTCTACCTCTTCTCAAAAGCCGCCGACCCGAAACTGCTCCTAAGGGCGGTGGTGACGTTTCCCCAAAAAGCCAGGAATCTGGACAACAGCTCCTGCCAAGGATTGAGGGCGGTCGCCTCCCGGTAATCCAGGACATACCGCCACCAGTTGTTCCACTTGCCGTCCGACGCGACGCCGGTGAAGTGGGGAAAGTGGGAGAACCACCATTTCAGATATCCGTAGCCGCTGCAGTCCCAGAAAGAACACCCGATCTGCTGAGTTGCCCCGGTTAGATAGGGGTAATTCAGCCAATCCTGGCAAGTGCTCTTTACCGGAATGGAGCGGCTCCAGTCATAGTCGGAGAGGGAGTTGGGCGCGTAGTGGACCGAACCGCAACCGCTGTAGTTGTAATCCGGTGATTGAGCCTTCACCAGCCCGAACCGGTCCCAGTTGTGGCTGGTGCGGTTCTCCTCCCATCCGCCGTAGGTGTGCGTCATCGCCGACTCCGCCCGGTGGCCAAAGCTCTCCAGCATCTCTGAATTTCCCCGCTCGTAGCTGAATCCCATGATCGGTAGCTGTTTGGTGCAGGAAGTTCCCGTGAGCGGGGGAGAGTTGTACCAAAAAGCACCCGGACCGGCCAACCGCGATTCGTAGAAACCGAAGTAGGGAGCGCCCCAGACCCAGAGCTCGTGGATGGCACCGCTGTTTCGCAGCGCGCAGACGTCCGATCCGTAATCGGTGAGGATCTTGTGGTAGTCCACCCCATCCGGCATGTGGCAATTAGCGTCAGGGTTGTTCCAACAATCGAGATAGCTTTCGTCGTCGTAATCAAACCCGTCGTCTTTGATGGGGAAATCATCCAGTTGGCGGTGTTCGACGATCTGGTACCGAACGTAGTTTCCGCTGGCGCTCCGGACGTCGGCGACGAACTGCGCCTCCAGGGTCTGCGGGTTCTCCCAGCCCAGAAGACTGTGGAGCCGTTGGCCGTTAACGATCGGGTCAAAATCTAGCACCAGGACCTTTCGGGTGACGGTGCTGGCCGGCTGGGGCTTTGGGGCGGGTTTGGGGGTCGGTTTCGGAGCGGGCGAGGGTGCCGTGCCGCCGTTCACCTCCGGCTGGGGGGTGGTTTTGGGAAGAACCTTCTCTTCGGCCTTGGTCAGCGCTTTCTCACCGGAGTCCGTCTCTTCGGTTACGGGCTCGTTCTTGGGAGTATTTTTCTCGGAACGCAGACCGGTGTAGACGTTAAAGGCCCCCGTGACCACGGCCAGGACCGCCAGAAAGTAAAAAAACCTCGGGGAGAGCAGGGAAGCGACCGAGAACCTTCTTCGAGACCTGATCAAGTACATCAAGGCCATTTTCGCATAAAGAGACAACCTTGTTATCAGCCCTATAGCATGTTAATATTTAAGGTATAAATCTGCTGGCAAGGAGGCCGGAGATGATGGCAAAGGTTGTGAGTGCGCTTCTTAGCGCGATTATCATAGTCGTCGCGCTCGGAGCCGGGATGGAGGTTGCGAATCAGGCCGGGGTATTCTGGGGTCTGATCGTGGCCGTGGTTGTTGTGCTTATCGGTTTGATGGCTCTGGTGGGGTGGATGATTCGTCCTCCCAAGAGCTGAAGATTACCAACCCTTCTTGGGAAACCAGGGAGGGCTTTTTTTGCGGAGCAAAAACCCGCTTTTTGGATAAAGCGGGTGTTAGGGGCTGATCTTCAGGAACAGAGCGCCGTCTCGAAGCCGGTCAAAAATCTGCGCGTCTTCCACCAGATCCTGGGCGTTAATCCCCTTGAGGATGATGGCGCCCTCCCCCTTGATTGAGGGAATGACATACGCTAGTGGATGTCCGTCCGGCGCATTCTCAAGGGTAATCCGGATGTAGATGTCCGAACTCTTGAACCAACCACGGTAGAAAAGGCCGTCGATCAGCTTCTCCATCCACCGCTTTTTATCTATGCCGGTCCTGACCCAGCCGGGATAATCGGGAAGCTTGTAGACCCATGATCCTCGAACGACAATTTTCTCCCCGACCGCTACCTGCCGATGGATATTCCCTTGAACAAGCTTGGGACGCCGGATCCGCATTCTCTCCTCCTCTCCTTTGACTCGATGGTTAGCAGTCTATCAGCTCAGATAGCCCTTAGAAAAGTCCTCAAAAGTGATGGTTTTTTTCCCCTCTACCTGGACCGCGTCGAGAGAAAGCGTTCCATTTTCGAGGTGGGCTTGGAGGATTTTGAGCCGGAGATTTTGGTGGCGCTGGTTTCTGAGTTCCCGATCCAGCTGTTCGGCCATCTCCCCTACGGTGGTCCAGACCCCCGGCCAGGGATTGTAGGCCCGGGCCATCCGTTCCACCTGGACATTGTTGTCCTGCCAGTTGATGTGCCCATCATCCTTTTTGACCAGTTTGGTGTAGGTTGCTTGGGTGTGGTCCTGCGGTTGGGGATCGAGTTTTCCTTCCAGATAGACCGGAATAGTCCTGACCAGGAGCTTCCCCCCGACCTGGGCGAGTTTGGCCATAACAGTGGCCGTGGTTTCGGCAGGGCTGAGGGCCGTTTTTTCTTGGGAAACAATTGGCCCATGGTCCATTTGTTCATCCATCAACATGATGGTCACTCCGGTCTCTACGTCCCCATTCAGGATCGCTGCTTGGATCGGTGAGGCCCCCCTGTACCTGGGAAGCAGGGAAGGATGGACATTCAGGGCGCCTTTCTCCGATATCTGGAGAATTTCGGATGGAATAATCATTCCATAGGAAGCAACGACGAAGAGGGTGGGTTTCAGAGCCGAGAGTCGGGGACCGGTAGCCAGGAGTTTGGTTTTGTCAGTGGGGGTGAAGATCTTTATTTTGTGTTCTTTGGCGAAAGTTTTGACGGGAGAAGGAGTGAGTTTTTGGTCTCGGCCGGTCGGTCGATCCGGTTGGGTGACCACGGCGACGACATTAGAGTTCTCGTCCTGCAGTTTTTGGAGGACGATTTGACCGAAACTGGGAGTGCCGAAGAAAATGATTCTTGGCCGCATCGGATTCAGCTTAACATTTCAACCGGATTTCTTTTCGCGAAATTTCTCTTCCAGTTCAGTTTCGGTGAGGAAAGGGCCGGTGGATCTTTCGGTGATCAGTTTTCCATCCAGGTGGTCGATCTCATGCTGGAATATTCGGGCCAGAAAATCCGTGGCTCTGATCGTGAGGGTTTCGCCCTTGAGGTCCTGAAATCGAACGGTGACGGCCTTGGAACGGGCGACTGGCCCGTACTGATTGGGAATTGAAAGACAACCCTCGTATTCTCCCTCTTGATCTGCCAATCGGGAAGTGATTTCGGGATTGATGATGGTCAGGAGGTGGGCCGAACTGTCCTGCTCGTCCGGATTTAAGCGAACGACGGCCAACCGCAGGTCCAACCCGACCTGGTTGGCGGAGAGCCCCACTCCCTCCGGATTACGCTGGTTTCGAAGGATCTCCTCCATCTCCCGGACGGTGCGGCGGAGACTCTCGTCGAATTTGGCCACCTTTCGGGTGGGCTGATTGAGGATTTCATTGGGGGTGGTGATTATTTTCATAGGACGAGGTCGGAGATCGCTAGTTATGTTTCTCATAATAAAGATTCCGGATCGACCTCCGCTTTCCATTCGGGAGGAATCACCTTTGCTAGTTTAGCAAGCGCGGCAACATCGTTCGGTTTGATCTTAACGGTGAGATTGAGCTGAACCTTCCCCGGGGTCCTGCCATACGGTTCGTAGGGTGCCGATATCTCATATCCCATATCCTGTATCTGCTCGTACAGATTTTCTGCCTCCGGATTGGCCCGGGTGGAACTCTTAGCGGAGAAACTGAGCTTGATCAGAGTGGAGAAAGGAGGATAACCCAGCTCTCGCCGGACCGCGCGGTCCCGCCGGTGGAAAGCGGTGAGGTCACCGGCGGCCAGATCCGCAAAAAGCGAGTTCTGGGGCGATGAAGTTTGAAGGATCAGCTCCCCTTTAGTGATCCGCGACAGCTTTTGGACCGTCCAAACTATCTTTTCGTGGGCGCGAAAATCCGGCAGATTTAGCAGGGTATCAACGTCGGCCCAAACGGTGTAGTGGGTCTCCTTTCCCAGCGCGGAAAAAAGTTCCGGCCCGGCAATCTCATACCGGTTCTTATCCACGCCAATTCTGTGAATTTCCTCCCTGATTTTATCTCGCAATTCTCTGGAATTAACATAGACTATCGTGTACTTTCCGGAAGTTAGAGCACCCTCTAGAGATTGAGAGACGAGAGTAAAATTTCCCGCCAATTTTTCCACGTCTAGATCGGCGATCCGGCTAGGTTTGATTTTGGGATTTTGGGGACGCAGCTCAATTTCCAAGCCTTCAATTTCGGCTCTTTTTTGGGCGGCCGCCGCGGCGTGGTAGTAGGGGGCGCGTTCGTCTTTGTAATTCCAATTTTCGGGCTCCTCGATGATAATTTTTTTCAAATTGGGGAGCTGGGCGAAGACCGCGGAACGGGAACCGATCATCACGTTCTTTTGCTTCTCAGTGCCGGCGCGGAAATTTACTTGAGAGACGGAGGGAACCAGAAGGAGGGTGGCAACGGTTTCCACCGGAGAGTTGGCCGATTTTTCACCCTTTCCGCCGCTCTGGCATTTTAGGCAGTCGAGAGGGGAGGCCAGATAGTGTCCCGCCATCCATTTAGCAAGCTTTAGTTGGTTTTTGCTAAAACCGGATTCCTTAATTTCTTGGATTGGCCTGGTGGGGAAGGGGGGTTTGGTGGTGGTGATATTCCAGATGTATCCCTCCACCACCCGCTTCCCGAAAGGTGCGACCACCTTCGCCCCTTCTTTGGCAGAATCGGTGAGATTATCCGGCACTTGGTAGGTAAAGAGCCGCTTGGTGGGGTCCTGATAGCTGTCGATGACGATTTCGGCAAAGATAATGGACATCGGTTCTATAATAGGTTAAATGCGGGCGGGAAGTGAAATCGGCGGAGAAAAATCCTATTGGATTTTGTGGAACCAGTTCTACGCCCAAATTGGTCCGATTCGTTTTGAACAGCTATTGAAGGCGTTTGGGAGTGCGGAGAAGGCCTGGAAAGCACCGGCGGGACAGTTCTCCCGGCTCGGTTGGGGACCAAACGAGCTTTCCCTGCTCAAAGAACGAGAAAATCTCTTAGTTAAGCCAATATTAGATATCGTTATCAAACACAAAGCAACGGTGATAACACGGGAGGAAGAGATTTACCCGGTAAATCTTCTCCAGATCCCCGCTCCCCCGCCCCTCCTCTACGTGAGGGGAGAGCTGCTTCCTCGGGATAACCTGTCCCTGGCTGTGGTTGGTTCCCGGCGAGCGACAAATTATGGCAGGGAAGTGACGCGGGCGCTCGTTCCGGAGCTCACTTCGGCCGGATTAACGATCGTTTCAGGACTGGCTCTGGGGATCGACGCCGAGGCCCATCGGGCCGCTCTTTCGGTGGGTGGCCGCACAATCGCGGTTCTGGCCTGCGGGATCGATCAGATCTACCCGCCCTCCAATGCCGCCATCGCTCGGGAAATGTTGGAGAGCGGGAAGGGAGCAATTATGACCGAATTCCCTCCGGAAACACCGACCTACCCGGCGAATTTTCCGATTCGGAACCGCGTGATTTCGGGTTTGTCCCTTGGGACGCTCGTCATTGAAGCGGCGGAGGGTTCCGGAACCTTCCACACGGTCGCTTCGGCTCTGGACCAGGGGAGGGACGTTTTCGCGGTGCCCGGCTCGATTTTTTCTCCCTATTCCGCCGGCACGGCCAAACTGATCGAAAAAGGTGCCAAACCCGTCACCCGGGCGGGGGACATCCTGGAAGAACTGCAGGTGGGAGACCAAATCCAAGTTCGGCAAGCTCGGGAAAATATCGCTCCCGATCCTGATGAGGAGAAGATTCTGATCATCCTGGGCCCGAACGAACTTCATGTGGATGCGATTTCTAATCAGTCAGACCTTGGCACTGCTAAGGTCTCTTCTCTCTTAACCACGATGGAAATGAAGGGTTTGGTCCGCCATTTGGGAGGCGGAATTTATCAGTCTAGTATATCCAACTGATAGAGCTATTGTTCCACCACCCAGTAGTCGATGGTTATTGGAAGATCGGTAGGAGTAGCTAGGATAAACTTGAAATCCTTTCCGACGGTTTTCTCGACCCCGACCGCGACCGCCCGATCCAGGGTGAAGAAGACTTTGGAGCTTTTGGTGAGGTCGGGATATTCGACGGCGTGTTCGGTTTCTCCAGGTTCAATTACCACCTGCCCAATGGACTTTCCCTTGACCGCCAAGCTTTCCACAGTTAGTTTCTGGATAAATGCCTCAGCAATCTGGGCAATTTTGATCGTGATCTTCTCAAAAACGGCTTCGATTGCTACCGTCAACCGTTGGAAAATTCCCTCATCGGCCTCGACCTTGGGAGGAAGTATTTTTTGAGTGGTTGGCTCCGGTTCGGGGGAGGTTTCTTGGGTGGGGGTCGGGTCGGTTTCAGTAGTCTGCCCTTCAGTATCAGCACCTTCCGTCGGTGGGGGAGTCTCAGTTATTTGGGCGGCATCCCCTTCTTGATCCACCACCACCCCCGGGTCTGCCCAGCTCACGGCCAGAAAAGCCTCGATCTTCGCCTGACAAGGAGTATCCCTGTCACAGGTCCAGTCCTCGAGGGCCTTCGCGACCGCAAAGCCTGGCTGAGTGAGCTTCTGGGCCATTCCCGGGTAGGTGCCGGAAGAGGTGAGCAGGTCCCCGGCCTGGATGGGAGCCGAATCGGGAGCGATCTTGACCGGAACTCTCCCTGCCAATCCCACCAGTCTTCGGTCCTCCCGCGGAATTCCCAACTCGATCCCGGCTTTAGTGGAGATGATCCCCATGATCTTCGGATCAGAGGTGGTGGTCGCTTTCTGGATCTTGGGAACTCCGGCGTCGTCTTTAATGCCGGCGATGGAAACCACGTCTCCGGCTTCGATCGAGTTGTCAGAGGTCGGATACCACTCCGCCAGGTCCGCGCCGAAGACGATCGCTTCCAATCTCACGTTCTGCTCTTCCCCAGTATAGTTGTAAAGGCGGACGGTGTCGTCGTCCGGCTGGCTGATCCGGTAGCCGGAGTTGTAAACCATCGAAACGTTCTCGACTTCGGGGATGGCAGAAGTATCGGTAGTCGTGAGAATCACCCGGTATTGGAAGTAATTGTTGGGAGTAGAGGTGATCTGGGTCCCTTCCAGGTTCGTCATCAGCTTCTCCGCCCGGACGTTGTCTAAGTAGAAGGTATTGGAAGCAGTGGTTAGATTCGTAATCCTCAGCTTAGTGACCGCGTTCCGGGAGGCGGCAGCAACGTCGGAGAGGTCCCAGTAGACCTTCTGCCAAGTGTTGGTGGTGTCGATTGTCACGTCTTCCGTCTGCTCGGTCGCCGCCGCTTCCCCGAATCCGAAACGCAAAACAGTGCCGGCCTGGGAAGCCCGGACCCAGAGAGTAAGATAATCGTAACCGGAAATATCGACCGGCGAGCCGGCCGGAGTGGCTTCGGCGTATTGCCCGGAAGCGGGATAAGTATTGGCATTGCCGGAGTCGTAAAGGTCGGTGATTTCGGTGGAAGAGAGGACCTTCTTCCAGAATCCGACCTCGTCAATTAACCCATCCGCAAACAGAGTTCCTCCGGTGTTAGTGTTTTGGGCCCCAATGCTGAACCGAGCACCTGTATCTCCTAGAACACCAGTGGTAGCAACGGAATCGGTAGTACCGTTGTTAACCTTGATGCTAATGGTGTCTGTGGTGGCATTGTGCCAAGCAACGACGAAATACCAGGTACCTGTGGCTGGTGAACCTAACGAGGTTGCATCTACTCTTCCAATTTCCGTACCGGCGGCGTTCCAAACTATCAACGAGAAGGTGTCAGTGGAACTAGCGTAGTAGAGAGTATATTCTCTAACAGTCGCCGAATCGTGTTTGCCAACCAGCGCCTGAGAGGCAGCTTTGCTTTCCAGATTGACCCAAGCTGCCACGGTGAAATCGATATCACCGGTTGAAAGACTGGCGTTATCTATAATGTTTAGGAATTCGCTATTGGCGGATTCAAAGTCGGCGGTGTTTCCTTTCTTGCCGGTCCCGGAAGCGGTGGTGTTGTTGTCGGTGAGGGTGTTCGAGCCAAAGGCATCAGCCCGATTGACTTGGGCAACTCCGGTACTGGTCTCATTCAGCGGCCAGTAAGAGATTAGGCTGGTGGTCAGAGTGGCTCCGGTGTCTTCCTCAAATCCGGTGGTGGTGAACTTGGTGTTATTCGCGGCGGTGGTTTCGTCGTCGTCTTCGAAGAAATCGACGTCCCGGGCAACTCCGGTGTCGTCCACGTTGAGGTTCGAACTGGGCCAGTTCGAGGCGGTGTTGACGTCCTCAAGCATCGTGAAGTTGGTTCCATCGGTGAACGGAAGCCAATCCTCCCAAGTTCCGTCGGTCGGATCGGTTGAATTTCCGGTCCGGGTCTGGAACTCCACCTTGGTGTTGGCAGGAAGATTTGCTTCCCACCGCAAATTATCCAAAAGGGTTGAGTTGGCAGTTGGGATCGCGGTGGAGTGGTAGAGACCGTAAGGGAAGAAACCCACGTTGTTCGAATAGCCCACGGCGGGATTTGCTGACCCTGAAAGAGATCCCGCGTATTGAACCGCGATCCGGCCGACCCCGCCCGAACCACCCCCGCCACCCATGGAACTTTGTCCTCCCCCTGCTCCGCCTGTACTGGTAACAAGATTTGTCCCAAGATTAGCCGCATTCTTTGTTTGGAAGAGAATCGAACCACCGGAACCACCCCCACTTGCTCCAGCGTCGTTCGGAGAAGCTACACCAACGGCCCCATTACTTGTGACGCTTCCTGAAACGGAGATATCGTTTGCAATAATCACAGCTACTCCGCCTCCTACCCCTCCGGTCTGGCCGGTGTGGCCATCCGCGTGGGCTCCTCCTCCGCCCCCTCCTCCACTTCCCAAATACAACTTTGTTAATTGGGTAGAGCCATAC
>DATDSA010000025.1:0-4929 GCA_035291485.1 Patescibacteria group bacterium
CCCGAAGACCGCCTTCTTGATCTCCTCGGCCAACTGGCCAATGAACTGGTTGGCGACGATCAGGTCCAGCCGGTATTTACGGGCCTCCGACAGGATCTGAACGAAATCGGGAGTGGCAAAGTTCTGGAACTCGTCCACGTAAAGGTTGAAATCCGGCCGCTGTTCTTCGGGAGTATCCGCCCGGCTCATCGCCGCTGTGAGAATCCTGGGAACCAGAATGAGCCCCAGGAAGTTGGAGTTCTCTTCGCCGATCTTTCCCTTGGAAAGATTGACCAGCAGAATCTTTTTCCGGTCCATCACCTCCCGGAAATTGAAGGAGGATTGGCCCTGGCCGATGATGTTGCGCATTAGCTTCTCGGTCACAAAGCGGTCGAACTTCGAGACAAAGTAGCCGAGAGTCTCACTCTTGTGGAAATCGGAGGTCTGGGCCAGCTCGTCCGTCCAGTACTTCTTCACGATGGGGTCGGTGATGGTGGGAACCTTGCCGGCGGCAAAATCAGGATCGGTCAGCAGGCGAAAGACCTCAATGAGGGTGTTCCCCTTCTCGCTCATCGCTGTCAGCATCACGTTCCGGACCGCCCGCTCCAACCGCGGCCCCATCACCCCGGTGTGGTTGGGGTCGTAGAGCTTGTAGAGCAGGGAGATGAAGGAGTTGACGGCGAGGTGTTTCCCCTCCTCGGTCTCGGCTTCCAGGATGTTGAGGGCCGGCGGCCGTTCCGGATCACCGGGGTCGAAGTAGACGACGTCCGCCACCCGCTCCTCCGGGATCATCTGCAGTAGGTCCTCGACGGCGTCCCCGTGGGGGTCGATGAAGCAGACCCCCTCGCCGGCCAGGATGTCCTGGTAGGCCATGAACTTGAGCAGCTCGCTCTTGCCGGTGCCAGTCTGGCCAATGATGTAGGTATGGCGACGGCGGTCGTCCTTCTGGAGATAGACCGGCATCTCCGCCCCCCGGGAGGAGGCCAACCCCAGGTAGAGGCCAGCGGTCGGTAGGTCCAAGGGAACGGCCCCGGACTTTGACCCCAACCACTTGATGGTGGGAGTGGTCACTACCTTATTGGGAAGGTGGAAAAGCGTCGCCATCTCTTCGCTCGAAAAAACCGTCCAGTGCAGGAACCGCGGCACGTGCCGGTAGAGGAAATCCACCATGAAGGACTTCTTGAACCAGACTCGTTTGCGAGAGAAGGAAGCCAACTGGGGCGAGGAGAACTGGCCCAGGCTGGTGATGATGTTGGAGAGGTGCAGCTCCGCCGATTCTTTGGTTGGGGAGACCGTTACGATCCGGACCAGGGCGTGGAAGCCGGGCTTGTTTATCTTCCGCGATATCGCCTCCTCGGATTCTTTGCCCATGACAACCTTTCTCTCCCCCTCGGGCTTTCGCTCCGCTTCCTTGGCTTTGAGAACAAAGGACTGGCCCTGTTTCTGCCATCCGGAATCGGCGGGAGAGACCGCCAGCTGGATCACCGCCGCCTCGCCCGGTGCAAGCTTGGTCAGAGCCGAGGTAATGGTGTTGAGGGAATCGGTCTCCTCGCCCAGGTCGACGTAGGTCTTAATTGGGTAATATTTTGGTCCAGTCGTTACGATCTGATCGAAGGCAACGTAGCCCTCTCGCTGGAAGATGTCGTAATCGGGAATTTCAGGGATTTCCGCCGTGGCGTAGGCCGCGTGCAACTGCTTCTCCACCAGCGGTTGAAGGTCCCGAGGCACCACCACAATAAAATGGATGTGCTCATGGTCGGCGACGATTTCGAAGCTCAAACCAGATTTGGATTTGAGCCCGGCGATCGCTGCAAAGAATTGGTCGGCGGCGTTGGCCTTGATCTCGCTGTCGCGGGGAACGATCACCTCCAAGAGCACCAGCTCGGCGCCCCCTTTGCGGGCGGCGGGAGCGCCCGGAAGCTTCTGCAGGTGCCGGCTCCACCACTCTCCCAGCCAGCGCAGCTCCGCCGTTAGCGGCAGCTTCTGGGAAGCTTTTGCTTCTTGCGGGGATAGAGAGGGAGCGGAGAGTTCGGGTTCCAGTCCGGTCGGAGGAGAAATCGGAGATAGGGGTTCTTCGGGGGCGGGAACGGGGAGAGAAACGGGAGGGAGGGGCGGCGGAGATGGGGGAATAGAGGGAGCGTTCGGAACGGACTCCTCCACACCCCGGGCAACCTCGGATGAGGGTGTGTTCTCGGGAACGGGAAGCTCAGGATTTTGTCCGGGAGTGGGTTCTGCTTCCACAGGCCTATTTTGCCATAAAAGGAAATACTTTATCTCTACTAACCTATTTTCGCAAAGCGAAAATTGAAACCTAAGCGATAGCGAAGGGCAGCACTTATTTATTCCCCTTCTTCCAAATCCAGCGCACCGCCGCTACCAAGAGAGCGACCGTTAGCCCCCAAACCACCAGCCACTGCAGTTGCCAGAAAAAGCTGGAGCTCCCGTAGCTGTACGATCCCATCATCGGCCACATCCAGTTATACATAAAGGTCACCCCCTCCCAAATTGTTACTTAAGCAAGTCATCAATCACCTGTTGAAACGATGCGAAGGGATACGCTCCCGACAAAACCTGGCCGGTGAAAGTCCCGGACGAATCGGTCTTGCCGATGACAAAAGTCGGCGTCCCGATCCCCTGAGAGAAGACGCTGGGATTATCCTGTGCCAACTTCATCACGTCCGCCAGGTCCTTCGCCACTTCTTCTTTGAATTGGGCGGAAGAGAGGCAGCTGCCAAACCGGGTTAGGTCCAGACCAACTTTTTTGGCAGCGTCATCATAGCCGCTGATTTTTCCGACCTTCGGCAGGCCGGCGCCTTCCGTCCCGGTTCGGGCAAAGATCTCGTCGAGATACCCAAAGTACGCCGCGTCCCCTCCCTGGTCGTGCGCGCAGTCCGCCGCCAGAGCGTCCTTGGTGGCGGCCGGGTCTTGGAAGGAGAGGGGGAAGTCCCGCACGACAAATCGGACCTTGCCGGTGTCGATGTATTCGGACTTGAGCTGGGGAAAGGTTTCGTCGTGGAAGCTCTTGCAGAAGGGACACTCAAAACTCAAGAATTCGACCACGATCACCGGCGCGTTCGGGTCACCCAGACCAGGGTCGTCATCCACGGAAACCTGAACCTCGCCGCTGGAATCTCCGGTCGGGGAATTATCCGCGCTCGAGGTGACTCTCCCCAACCCGCCGGTGAAGATAACCGCAGCGGCGATCGTTAGGCCGCTGAACAGGATCGAGAGAGGAATAAAGAGGGGCTGGTACTTCGAGAGATCAAACCGCTTTGCCATTGGATTAGTATATCAAAGTCAAAATTCGAAAATTAAAGAAGCCTGTTATAGTATATAGTTTTAAAGCATATACTATATGGGTCGGTAGCATCTATTGCTGCAGATAAGCGAACCAAACAAAAGCTCCGCAAGCGAGCGCCCAGGATCCTAAGAAAACCAAATCCAGCCAACTCCGCCAAATGTGATACCGCAAAGTCGTCGAGCGCACTCCCAGCGTCGCATGGGTGAAGAAAGTTAACACCAGCGCCGGGAAAATTCCCGGAATCGTCGGTAATTCGGACACGAAAACCGGCAGGACAAAAGAATAGCCGAACAAAGCAATTAGCAACCAACCGGTGGCGTATTGGATTGAACTGAGTAGGCGTTCTTTACTCACCTCCGTGATCCTCGATTTCTTCCTCGTCATCCTCGACTTCGTCGCCGTCATCGTCGGTGTCCTCGGCATCTTCCACTTCGTCGTTGTCGTCGTCGGAATCCTCGGAATCCAGCGACCCGTCGTTGTCGTCGTCCTGGTCGATTTCGTTGTCCTGGCCGTCTTCATCGAGGTCGTTCTCAAACTCGTTTTCCTCGGTGTCGATCTTGTCATCACCATCGTCGTCGAGGTCGTCGCCGTCGTCGATCCCATCGTTGTCCTCATCCAGGTCGGAATCATCCTCCTCGTCCTCAATTCCGTCGTTGTCGTCGTCGAGATCTTCCGGATCATTGGTGCCGTCATTGTCGTGGTCGAGATGATGGTCCTCTTGGGCGTCTACATCCTCCGTGTCCAGAATCCCGTCGTTGTCGTCATCGGCATCGACATCATCGGTAATTCCGTCGTTGTCGTTGTCGGCGAAAACTGTTCCGACCGGAAGATATTTACTTGCGAAGTAGCCGCCCAAACCGAAGACTAAAGCGATTACCAAAAAAGATAAAAGTTTGCGTACGTTCATAATTCAATCACCACCTTTGGAGCTAAATATTCACTCAACTTTTAGTGTTCCCACCATTCCCGATTCCTTATGGCCGGCGACGGCGCAGTAGATCTCGTACGTCCCTGCTGTGGTTGCATCAAACTCGATCGTTTTGCTTGATCCCGGAAGGATCGAGCCGGTATCGGCGTTGAGGCCGTCAATCGTCCAGGTGTGAATCGTGTTCCCGACATTCTTAAAGGTGAGCTTAACCGTCGCTCCTTTCTTGACAGTGATCGTTTGGGGAGAGAAAGAGTATTCGCTGCTCTCGACAGCCACTTCCGTCACTCCCTCGCCCACTACTGTCTCCGGCACGTCCTCCTCACCTGGCGCCGGCGTGCCGGAAGTATCCCCGGCGTTCTTCTCGGGCAAAAAATCAGTGTTGTACCACCAAACGGTGAAGCCCACGGCGAGGAAAACGGCAATTACCAAAATCGGAAGAAATTTTTTCATTTATTCACCAGATTCACCGGCGGCTTGCCCGCCAAAACATCCAGCACCGCCTGCGCCGCCAAGACTGCCATCGCTCCCCGCGCTTCGTGAGTCGCTGAGGCGGTGTGCGGGGTGAGAACGACGTTGGGGAGTTCCGCCAATCCGGGCGATAGGTTCGGTTCGTTTTCAAAGACGTCCAGCGCCGCGCCTTTGATGATTCCAGCTTTCAGCGCTTCCACAAGAGCCGCTTCATCCACGATCGGTCCCCGGGAGGTGTTGATGAGGTAGGCGG
>DATDSA010000026.1:0-29753 GCA_035291485.1 Patescibacteria group bacterium
GTTTACTCCGCGCTTTCCACGGATGGTAAAGAATGGGTCGAGGAGGATGGTACGAGGATAGAACAAGCGACTTTCCCCTCCGTTCTCGAGCTTCCGGACGGAAGATTCCGGATGTACTACCAAAACGCGGGCACGATCAAGAGCGCCGTTTCCTCGGATGGCCTTTCCTGGAGCAAGGAGCCCGGAACGAGAATCGATATCGCTAATCCTGCGGGACTTTCCTTAACGAACGTGGGCGCTCCCACGGTGGAAAAAATAGGGGAGGAGTACGTGATGGTTTACTTCGGCGCAATCAACGAGAAGTATACTGGTGCCGGACTGGTTCCCAATAACGAGACTCACCCCCTTCTTTGGGCCACCTCGGCGGATGGCCTCACCTTTGAAAAGAAGGGAATCGCGCTGGACAGCCGAAACGGCGAGCTAAAGGGGTGGATGGACGGGCCGGAACTAGTGGCTTGGGAAGGCGGCGAGATTCGCCTCTACTTCTGGGGATATATCGGAATTTATTACTCCATCTTCGCCGCCGGGGAGTTTGGCGCGCCGGTCCTGACTTTTCCGGCTCCAAACCCCGATAACTCCCTGTTTCCCGCCAAGCCCCCTGCTGATCCCACCCTCGTTAGGATCGGCGAGACCTGGTTCATGTATTATGGCGGCCACACGGAAGGAATTTACTACGCGACCCTTAAAGATTAATTTAAAATCGGCCCGCTTTCGCCAAAAAATCGTAGAATAAGACAGTGAAGCAAAAGATCGCGTTGATTATTCCCGTCTTTATTCTTCTTCTGGGCGCCGGGTGGGTGGCGTGGCAGCTGTGGCTTTCCCCCGATCCGGTGGCCTGCACCGAAGAAGCCAAGCTTTGCGCCGACGGTTCCGCCGTCGGCCGCACTGGTCCCAACTGCGAATTCGCTCTCTGTCCGGGGGAGACCGGCACCGTCACCGGTATGGTATCCGTCGGCCCGCTTTGTCCGGTTGAGCCCTGCGATTCTGATCCCTTGGATCTCTCTTCCAACCAAATCATCTTGGAATCCCAGTCCGGTCAAAAAACCACCGATGACCTCTCCTCCGACGGGAGTTTCTCGGCCGCCGGTCTCGCTCCCGGGACCTACCAGGCCACTCTCAAGAACTGTGATTGGTTGGGATGCGCTAGCGAGTTGCCGCAGACGGTCATCGTGAGGGCCGGGGAAATCACCGAGCTAACGATCAATATCGATACCGGTATCCGCTAAAGTATAGATGGCTCAAGCGAAAAGAAGGAAGATGTGGTCGGCGGAAGCGGCCCGGCGCAGCAACGCCTTGGATTTGGAACCGGGAGTTTTTACGTGGGACAATCCCAAAAAGATTGCCCTTTCCCTAAAGAGATCGGCGGAATCCAGTTTGCGGAGAAAGGTTCTGCCTTTCCAATCGGCGATGTCGATGCTCAACTTCTACATCAACCGCGCCGGCAAAAACCTTCCTCGGGAGCGGCGCGCCGTTCTCGACCGCACCAAATCGGAGCTGCGAAAATCCTTTGGCCGTTAGGAAACTACTTCTCTTATCTCTGTCGTTTTCTCCCGCAGGTCTCGATAGAGCGCGATCTGGCCCCGAGCCCGAGCGAGATTGTGGGCGCGGCGACTTTGATAGCGTTTTTTATCCCAACCGAAGTAGCTGTCACTAAAGTAGTCCGTCAGGAACCGGGTGGCGAGCTCCAGCGTGATTGTGCCCAACGCCTGGGGAAGGTACCCACTTTCGTGGGTGGTAAGGAAATCCTTTGCTCCTTTGGAGTATCCCTTCCAAGCGGTGCGGAACAGGTCGAGGCGAAACTCGTTCTTCGGATCGTCCTCCTCCCCGCCGCACCAGCTCCGAAAAGCATCGCCCAGTTCTCCAAGCAGCGATTGGCGATTGCAGTTATCGAGATCCACAATCGCTTTCGCCTTTCCGCCCGGACCAAAGAGAATGTTGGTGATCTTGGGATCGCCATGGATCACGCGCAGTGGTAGGTCGTGAGGTAGGAACAGTTTCGGCAACTCTTCAGCCAAAAAATCCGCTTCCGGTGCGGCTTTTTTGAGTAGGCCCGTTCCAGAGTATCTCTCCACCGCTTGCTGAAAAGATGCGTAGCACTCTTCGGTATTGTGCAGGATTACCGGTGCGAGAAACCGGTGCCTGATTTCGGCGAGGGTTCGGTGCAGGCGGGAGAAGATTAATCCCGCCTCAAAAGCGATCGCAGGAGAATCAACCGTGTCGTAGGTTTTTCCCGGAATGAATGTCTGCACCCGCCAGACATGCCCGCCGGCCTCCGTGAGAACTCCTCCGTCTCTATTCAGCACACACTCCGGTGCCGGGAACCGGTTCTTTTTGAGGAACAGCGTCACCGCCAAAAAATCCTGCGCCGCCGCCTCGGAGGCCAGAACTGGGTGCAGCCGCTGGAGAATAAAGGTTCCTCGCTCCGTCCGGATTTTGGAGGTTTGGTGGATCAATCCGGTGGGGACAAGTTTGGTGGCGAGAATTCGACCGAGGCCGTAAGCCGAGATAACTTTTGGAGGAATGGTGGTCATACGGTATGAATTCTAACAGCCGTTGGTGATGATCTTCGCTAGAATTAAGCTAATGGTTCCAGCAAGAAGCGAAATCAAAATCGGCCAGCGGGTTTGGGCAATCGAGAAACGCAACTACGGAACCGATGACTTGACCGAGGGCGTGGTCAAACGAATTCTGACCGGAGCGCCCGTTCACTCCCGGGGGATTAAAGTAATGTTTGAGGACGGGACCGTTGCCCGCGTCCAGCGACTAACGCCGCCGGAGGCAACTTCGTCAAAAGCGGAACCTCCGGTTGATTTTGATACCGAAGGTGAGCTTCGTTAGCGAACAGAAATAACCTCAACCCTTTCGGGGTGGTTAAATCTGGATCGAATGATCTTAAGAGGAGTAAGGGGTTACCAGCGACCGCCCCCACCGCCACCGCGGTTATCAAACCGGGGGCGCTCTTCTCGAGGACGTGCCACGTTCACGACAATCTTTCTTCCATCAACCTCCGTGTCGTTTAACTTCTTGATCGCCTCATCGGCGTCTGCATCCTTCTCGAATTCGACAAAACCGAAACCTTTGCTCTGTCCGGTTTCCCGGTCGGTAATCACAGTTGCCGAAGACACAATTCCTACCTCAGAAAACATCTGCTCCAACTTAGAATTGTCAACGCTGTAAGGAAGTCCTCCTACAAATAATCTTTTAGCCATTTAATATCACCTCCATTCTTTGGATATGATAGCACGATTATCTGAAGAATCCAGGGGATCTATTTTTCGCAGGAAATGGTGGTGGTATCATGTTAATCTCCTAGGTAGTACAAAACCCAATATCGAGAAGAGAGGAGATGGATCCGTTGCGAAACCTTCTCAGCGCCGTTTTCGGGGCATTTTTGGTGATTTCTCCATTGAATTCGTTCGATGCCACGGGGGGAAGTGGGGTTTTGGATCTCGTTCCGGACCTTCCCTCTGCCACCGCCTTCTGGCCGCTGACGGGATTGCCGGAGGAGATTCGCGGTTATCGCCACCTGCAGGAGACATTCGACGCGCAGCGCCAGCCCGACGGCGGGAGGCATCTGGGAACCGACTTCAACATTGGTGAGGGAGACGAAGACCTGGGCGCTCCTGCCTATCTGATCCTGGATTGCTTCGCGGTTTTCACCGGCGCCGACCTTTCTCGGGAACTGGGGAAGATTGCGATCTTCTCCTGCAAAATCCCGGATGGCAGCCTGGTTTATCCCCGCTACGCCCACCTTTTGGATTGGACGGTGGTTCCGGGCGAATTCTATCCCGCCGGAACGCTGGTCGGTCACGTGGGGAAAAGCGGTTGGGATTTTGGTTCATCACATCTCCACCTTGATGTTGCCACTCGTCTCATCTTTGAGGAGAATTACACCGGATTGTTCGCCGACCCGTGGTGGTATCCCCATTACGCGCCGCGGTGGTATCAGGCGCAACGCTATCTCGACCCGGTCGATCTGCTCGCCAACTATCCGGCGGTTTCACCGGAATCCGTCGCCGCTGATTGGTTGGTTCAAGGCCAGGAGAGGCCTCTCGACTCCCTGCCGGTCTTCTGGACCAGAAATGCCCCGGTGCGGATCGAGCAGCTGACACGGGGAGGCAATCCGATCGACGAGACGGTCTTTTCGGTGAATGAGCAGTTCGCTCCGGTATGGATGGTACTCTCCGACATGCCGTTGGGTATTCTTCCCCCGATCCACCCCGAACCCGGTCTTCAAGTCCCGAGCGAGTTTCGGCCGCTGGGGCCCGTTCCCTGGGTGGCGGACGTCCCGCACGTTACCGGACTCCAACCGACGTTGATGAAGGTGGTAGTCGGTTACGGTGAATACGGCCAGCCTCCCTCCTACTGGAACGGGGTACTGATGGGTAAACCGGCCGCGGGAATTATCGCGACCTACGCCTTCACCGACAGAACCAGGATCTACCCGAGCAAGATCTACAACATCCTAACAGCGCTGGCCGAAATCTCGCGCTGGCAGGAGGAGAGCGGACCGCTGTTGCCGGGGGAGACCTACTCCTACCTCGAGATGACCGGGATCGCCGACCGGAATTCGGAGGAGTTTCTGACCGGCGGTTACCTGCTCGCGGGTGGGGTCTGCGCCTCGGTTTCGACGCTCTCCAAAACCGTCTTTCTGGCAGAGTCGCTGGGTTATACCGATGTGGTGATGCGGTTTCTTCACGAACCTGACATCCAGTACGCGGAGAACCTGCTCGATCCGGCGATCACGAAATTGAACTCCGACGCGACGGTCGGTTTCGTTCTCGGCCGTCCGGCCGATTACTTCGAAAACGCCGATTATCGCTTCCGAGTGACGGAGGGCTCGCCTCCGCTCTACCTCTCCTTCAGCGCGGCGGTGATCCCGGACGAGAAACCGATCGATTCGGCCGCCCCGTCGCGGCATCGGAGACAACCGGCGGACGCTCGTTTGGTCTTCACCATCTCGTTGGTGACGAACCCGCCGGATTTCGCGGTGGAGCAGACGCAGTTGCTCTCTCTTCGAGACAGCTACGCCGAGTTCCATAACTTCAACGACGATTTTGTGGGTGGTTTCAAAAAATAACCCTAGTACTTCTGTACTAGGGTTTTTATTTATTCCTCCCATTCTCCGCCGGTGAGAACGCTGTTCTCGGCGAAGTCGTAGAGGCGCGGGAAGGACTCGAACCTCCGTACGACGGGTTGCACCCCGCCGGCCTCTCCCCTCGGCCACCGCGCCAACCCATTCTACCTCAAGAGATTTGGCGCAGGTGTTCCTGAGCCCGGCGGATCATTCCGGCGGCCTTCCCAAACTCGTGCAACCGGATCCACTTTTGGGCGCGGCGGACGGAGCGCTGGGCCTTTTTGCGGGCGACGACTAAGTAGGGCCTCTCCGCGAGAACGTCCAGGCCGTCGACAAAACCATCCAGGTAGCGAAGCAGACCCCCGACATTTTTGAGCCGCCCCGGGTGTTCGAGCGTGTTCCGCACGTTCTCGAGGTTGATTTCACGGACCCGCTCGGCATCGGCGCGGCGAACGCGTTCCAGTGCGGCCGCCGCTCGAGCTCGGCCGACGATGTGGGGACGGATCACGCTCTCAAAAAATACGGTGTGTTCGCGGTCCCAGAGGATGTGGCTCTGCTGGCGAGTGAGGTGGTTGAGGCTCTCCACCTGCTGGTAGATCAGGATCAAGTCCATTCCGCGGTGGTGGATCAGTCCGTGCTCGCCCCTGTCCTCTTTACTGAGGTGCTCCAGCTTTTCCAGGTCGCCAGCGGGGGCGGGGATCCAGCGCGGCACCAGGAAGATCCCCTGCGATAGAGTGGTGCGGTGGTGCGGTGTCAGTCGCACCCGCACAGACTCCCTTACCACCAGGATGGGAGTGTCTCCCAGTTGGTCAGCCTTGAGAATTCCGTGCTTCAACCAGCGGGCAACCTGGTGGCCTCGCAGGGACGGGTGGCGCCGATCGCGCTTGGCCATCTCTCCTCCTTATGCAGTTGTTGGTTCTATTATAAACGACCGCTACTCTGACCGTCTCTTGAGGTATTTTTTCCCCTTGATTTTTTCCGGCAGGAGGCTCTCTTTCGGGTATTTTTCGTACCCTTTTCCGTAGCCTAGTTCTTTCATCAGTTTGGTTGGGGCGTTACGGATTTGGAGCGGAACCGGCAAGTTGCCGTACTTTTTAACATCGCTTAAAGCCTCCATGTAGGCGTCGTAAGCGGAGCGGTCCTTTTTCGCGAGGGCGAGATAAACGACGCCGTGAGCGAGATTCTCCTGGCACTCGGGGTAGCCGATGGTTTCGCAGGCCCGAAAGACCCCGTTCGCCACGACTAGCGCCGTCGGTTGGGCCATGCCGATGTCCTCGGAAGCAAAGACCACCATCCGGCGGGCGATGAAGAGCGGGTCCTCGCCGGCGGCCACCATTCGGGCGAGATAGTAGAGAGCGGCGTCGGGGTCGCTCGCCCGCATCGATTTGATGAAAGCGCTGATGGTGTTGTAGTGTTCCTCGCCGAGCTGGTCGTAGCGGAGGAACTTGCTCTGTAGGGCGCTCTTGAGGTTGGCGAGACTGACCTCCTTATAGAGGTGCATCGTCGCTTCGAGGAGGTTCAGGGCCTGGCGGGCATCCCCGTTGGCGAATTGAACCAGAAAATCTTCGGCGTCTTTGGCCAAGTGAGTAATCTTGAGTTCTTTCAATCCTCGTCGGATTACTTCCCGCAGATTTTCCTCGGTTAGCGGTTCCAAGACAAAAACCTGACAGCGCGAGAGAAGTGGAGAAATCACTTCGAAGCTGGGATTTTCGGTGGTGGCGCCGATGAGAGTGAGGGTGCCGTCTTCGACGTAGGGGAGCAGATAATCCTGCTGGGCTTTGTTGAAGCGATGTATCTCGTCGAGGAAGAGGATCGTCTTTCCGGGCGGAAGGGTCCGGGCGGTTGTCACGATCTTCCGCACGTCGTCTTTGCCGGCGGAGACGGCGGAGAGGCCGAAGAACTGACCGCCGATCTCGTTGGCGATGATGCGGGCGATGGTAGTTTTGCCGCAGCCGGGCGGGCCCCAGAGAATCATCGAGTGGATCCGGCCTTCCTTAACCGCCAGAGCGATCGGCTTGTTTTGGCCGACGAGGTGTTCTTGACCGATGAATTCTTTCAGGATTTGAGGGCGGATCAGCTCCGCCAACGGTTTTGCCATCTTATCCAGAAAAAGTTTAACACTCGAATAAGAAAGCCCGGCGGTGAGGCGCGGGCTTTAAGTTAAAGTACCTGTCCCTTTTTCCAGTTGCGAAAGCCACGAAGGGCGTTGGTGACCATGAAGACGTTCAACACCGCGAGCGGGACCGAATGCGCCCATCAGATCGCGTAGGCCATCCAGAGCAGATTGGCAATTCCGGAAAGAAGCCAACCGTACCGCCATTTCTGGGAGAGCAGGTAAGATCCGACTCCCGTGAGGATCGCCGCAATCCAATCCATCTCCACCTCCCTAAGCGGACTTGGCCGGGCCGGTTCCCCAGTTGCGGAAGCCGCGCACTGAGGTGACAATCAAGACCACATTCAGGATCACGATTGGAATGGAGTGGGCGATCCAAATCGCGTAGGCCATCCAGACCAAGCAGGCGACCCAGTTAACGGCCCAGCCCCATCGGCTCTTCCTGGCGAGTAGGTAAGTGCTCACAAAAGTCAGCGTCATTCCGAGCCAATCCACTTTTACTCCTCCTTCCGATTGCTCTAATTATAATCGGTGGCTTTATTCCGTCAATTTTGAGGCTTTCTTTGTTATCCTTAAATTGATGCGCAATTTTATTCGCGGCTTGGTCTTGATATTGGTTCTGAGCGGGTTGGTTCTTGGCGGTTACCAGCTTTTCCTTTTCCTCAAGAATCGACAAAACTCATCACCTCCCGCAAACGAGCAGCCGGTTCAGCGTTGCAATTTCCGCACCGAAACCTGCGAACCGATAACCGCCAACGCCGAAACCGGCGTCCTGAAAGTTACCACTACCGTTGATGGGCAGGTTGGAAAGGGAATTGAGATTGATCTTTTCTCTCGACCCCAGCCGGAAGAGGCGGTTAATTTCGACGCTTACGTGAAAATTTCCAATCGCGATGGCATTGCATTATTTGAGGCAGTTCCTGCCGGAACCTACTATATTTTCTTCAACAACACCGGTTTTCCGAAAGAGTTTGGCGAGCCGGAAGGCTTGGGTCCGGTCGGACAAAAGGTTGTGGTAGTAAAGGGACAAACTAAAGAAGCTAATCTTGACCTAAGCCGATCACAATAGTTGAAACAGTAATGGATGACTTAGCTGATCTAAAATGCGTTCCCTGCCAAGGCGGTGTGCCGCCGTTAAAGGGCGAAGAGATCAAAAAATTGTTTGATCGGCTGGACAATGGTTGGGAGGTGGTGGAGGAGCACCATCTCAAAAAGCGCTTCAAATTCCCGGACTTCGAAACCGCGCTCGCGTTCGTTAACCGGGTGGGGGAGATCGCCGAGGAGGTGAGGCACCATCCCGAAATAAATTTTGGTTGGGGATTTGCCGAAGTTCGAATCTACACCCACAAAATCAATGGCCTCCACGAGGCCGACTTTGTCTTCGCCGCGAAGGTGGACCGTTTAACTCTTGACTGATTTCTCGAGATTCAACGAGACGCAATTTATGCAGTATCTCCTCCCTGTTGGTTTTGGGCCGTCGTCGAAAACATGCCCGAGATGGCTGCCGCACCGGGCGCAGAGCACCTCGGTCCGAACCATTCCCAGACTGTGGTCTTCTCGCAGTTTCACCGCTCCTGGAATCGCATCATAAAAACTGGGCCAGCCGGTGCCGGATTCAAATTTGGTTTCGGAGGAGAAAATTGGATTTCCGCAACCTTTGCAGAGGTACATTCCTTTGTCCTTTGTGTAAACGTATTCACCCGAAAAAGGCGCTTCGGTTCCGCCCCGGCGCAGGATCGTATACTGCTCCGGCGTCAGTTTTTTCTTCCACTCTTCTTCGGTCTTAGTTACTTTTGATTTCTTCATGGTAGAGTCTTTCCACTTTCTCTACTTTCGGTTTGATTACGATTTGGCAGTAGGGAGCGTGGGGATTTTTTGCGAAATAATCTTGGTGGTGCTCCTCGGCCGGGAAGAAATTTTTGAAAGGAAGGATTTGGGTCATAATCGGTTGGTTTAGCTCTCCGGAGATCCTGGTTTTGGATTCTTCGGCGAGTTTCCTTTGCCAGTTGTTGTGGTAAAAGATTGCTGCCTGGTACTGCGGTCCCGAATCGGGTCCCTGGCGATTGGCCTCGGTGGGGTCGTGGGTGTGCCAGAAGACTTCTAGGAGTTCCGGGTAAGAAATTTCGGTGGGATCGAATTCGATCTGGACAGCTTCCACGTGCCCGGTCTTTCCGGAGGAAACCTCCTCGTAGGTTGGGTTATCCTTCTCCCCACCGGCGTAACCCGCGGTAACGCTTTTTACTCCCTTCAGCATCCGGAAAACGGCGTCCGCGCACCAGAAGCACCCGCCGGCGAAGGTTGCTCTCTCAAGTTCAGCCATTGTTGCCATCAATTGTACTCAAAATCAACCTCGTAGAGATTCAGCTGGCCCTTAACTGGGAAGGGTTTGATCCGGCGAATATTCTTTAATACCCAGGATTGCGCCTTTGGATAGACCTCACACATCGCGGCCCTCTCGTCGGCCTTAACCATCGGTCGACAATCAACCAGCTCGACGACCGCCAGCGCCTGACCGGCCGGAGGGATGTTCGGAGATTTGGAGGAGACAATGAGCAAATCCCCGCGGTACTTGGTCGACCACTTGCGGGTTTCGATGGTTTTTTCTCCGGAGGCAATGTGGTTTGCCCAGGGCTGTTTGAGGGAGATGGCTTTCATTCCCCCTCCACCGGGATGGTGGATTTCTTTTCCTTCGCTCCGGCCTTGAGCGGAACGCGGACCCTCAGGATCCCGTCCTCCATTTTCGCCCGAGCCTGTTTTTCTTCGACCTCCTTTGGAAGAGTCGTGGAGTAGTGGAATTCGGTCATTCGCTGAGCGCGATATACCGCGGTTTTCTCTTTTTTGTCTTCTTCTGTTTCCTGATGAACGGCGTCGATCTTGATCATGCCGTCGGCGACCTCCACGGTGACCTCGTCCTTCTTTACTCCCGGAACGGGAGCCTCCACCACCAGTTCACCCTTGGTTTCGTAGATACTGAGGCCGGCCGAAGAGGCCCGCGGCAAGTCTTCCTCGCCGCCGTAGCCAAAGAGCCGAAAAATTGATGGTAAATCGAAATCGTAGTAAGCCATGTTTCACCCCCTCTCGTGGAGGTGCGAGGGGGAGTCGAACCCCCTTGAGACGCTCTGCAGGCGCCTGCCTAACCGTTCGGCCATCGCACCATCTTCGCTCGGAGATCTAATTTTTCGGAAACGGCATAGCCGGGTGCTCCCGTCTTGCCTCGCCCTCGCCGCCGATGCTTCTGCGGGATGTTCCTTAAAATTAATCTCCTCGCTTTTACCAGCCTTAATTTTAACACCCGAACCCGCTCCCTTCTGATAAACTTAAAACGTGCTGAGGAAATTCCGCGGTTTAATTATTTTCGGGATCGTTGCGGTCCTGGTTTTTGCCGTTTTCTTGAGCGGAGCGGTTGGCAAGAAAGCCGCCCTCTCGGTCTCCTCCGACCCCGCCGGCCAAAAAGTTCTTCTCAATAACCAGGAAGTGGGCACAACTCCCTACCTCTCTGACCAGTTGGAATCCGGTAATCCGGTCTTGAATTTCGGCAACTTCACCCAAAAGATCCGTCTCACCGCCGGAGCCCTCACGGTCGTGGATTGGATTTTGGGCCCATCGGAAACTTTTTCAGCCGGGCAGGTGGCCTGGTTTTCGGAATCCTCAACCGGGAGCGAGCTGGTGGTGATCACTCGGCCGGTGGCGGAGGTTTTTCTGAATGGAGAGTCTCTCGGAGATTCCCCTCTCTCGAAACCGCTCTCGGAGGGGGAGTATGATCTGGAACTCAAGAAGGACGGCTACTTCCCTCGAAAAATTAAGATTGCGGTTAAGGAAGGCTTTCGGCTTAACGTTTCCGTTAATCTGGCGATTAATCCTTTTCCGGCCGACCCCAAGAAGCTGACCTCCCCCAATCCAAATCTGACGGTCCTGGACCTCTCTTCCTCCTCCTCGCTGTTGGCGGCTGATCCGGTTTCTTGGGTGGCGGGGGCGGTTTTTTGGATGGCGCGGGGGGATGACCCCACCACCTACAATTTCTTCCTCACGGCGGAGGGGAAGCTCTACGACTCTACCGGTTCGGAGGTATCACTGAGTTCTCTCTCCCAGATCTCCGAAAAGCGGACGCTGGGCTACCTGGGAGAAACGTCCGGTTCTCTAAGCTCGGCGGCCTCTTCCTCCCTGGCGGCCCTCTCCGCCCGACTCTACCCCGCGGCGCCCAAGGTGCTGATTCTGGATACCGGTATCGGCTATCTCAAAGTGCGCTCGGGCCCGGGAAAAAACTACGGCCAGATCGGTCAGGCCACCGTCGGGAGCAGGTATACCTATCTGGGCGAACAGGGCGATTGGTATAAAATAGACTTTCAGGGCAAGGAAGGCTGGGTCTCCAAGGATTACGCCCGAAAGCTTTAAATAATGTAGAGGATGATGAAACTGGCAAGGACCCAGGCGACTACCGTTCCCAGGATCGGCAGATCCGTCAGAATTACTTTTTCCGGCGATTCCCCCTCTTTCTTCTCGTAGATAATATAAAGGTAGCGAGCAACTCCGTAGATCACCAGCGGAACCGTGAGGAGGGCCCATTTTGGTGAAGAAAGTGTTTCCGGCAAAAGATCGGTGAGAAACTTTGATCCGGCCGTTCCGAAAGTGAAAATCGAGTAGGCCAGCGTGGTGTAGGTCGCCGACATCGCAATCATCGAATCCAAAAGCGTGTCGGGATAGTGGCGAAGAGTGGCGCGAGTGAGCAGACGCTGGTGGAGCTTGGAAAGCAGGGTGCGCTCGCTTCTTCTTTTCCCAAAAGCCAGCAGCAGGGAGAGTCCGATGGTGGACAGCACCAGCCAGGCAGAGATCGAGGTCGGCAGGATAAAGGCGCCGGCGTAGACCCGCAGGACAAAAGCCGCCGCCACCAAGAGCGCATCGACGATGATGACGTCTCTGATCCAGAGGCTGTAGCTCAGCTGGAGGGCAACGAAAGCAATTGCGGTCCCCAGGAAGTATTGATTGAAGTTCGCAGCGACGAAGAAGAGGGTGGCGATCGCCAGGACCGCCGCCGTGGTGCGGGCCGCCAAAGGTGAGAAGCGGCCGGAGGCGATCGGCCGGTTCTTCTTGATCGGGTGCCGGCGGTCTTTTTCTACGTCAATCACATCATTGAAAATGTAGGCGGACGAGGAGAGCAGCGAGAAGACCACAAAAGCAGTGAACAGTCGCGGCAGGACTCCGGCGTTCAGGATCTCCGCCCCAAAGAAGGGAGCCGCAAAGAGGGCCAGGTTCTTGAGCCACTGCCGGGGGCGCGCGCTTTCGATTACATTTCTGAGGAAACGATAAAGCATTTTTATCCTTGTTTGGCAGGTGTCTTTAACATTATAATACTCCCGTGCTGTTGACTCCTCATATCGCCGTCGGGATCGCCCTGGGGGCGACTCTCCCCAACCCCGTTATTTCGGTTCCCTTGGCATTTCTTTCTCACTTCGCGCTTGACATGGTTCCGCACTGGGATGACCTGGGATTGGGAGACTTTAAGGATGTTTCCCAGCCTCTCAAAAACCATTCCTTTCAACTGATCCTGCTGGACGGGTTGCTCTCCCTTTCCCTACTTCTTTTCTTTCTCTACTGGGCGATGCCCGATTACGGGGTGGGAATTACGATCGCGGCCTGTGCCGCCGCCGCCGCCCTGCCGGATCTCTTCTACCTACCGTTGATTTTTAGCCGAAAGAGGTGGGGGTGGGTAGTCTGGTTGGCCCGAATGCAGGCGAGGGTTCAGGTCAACTCGAGAGCGCCGATGGCGTTTGGTCTTTTGACCCAGCTCTTCGCAATAGCTGTCGGTTTACTAATAGCGCGGCAAGAAATACTAATCCAACTGCCGCAAATTTGGCGGATCCTCTAAGGAAAACCGCCGCCACCGCCAGCGCTGCCACGATCATCCATTCCAAAAGAACGATCTTCGGGTGACTGATTCCAGCCTGCAGCAGGCGGTGGTGCAAGTGCCGTTGGTCTCCTAGAAACGGAGATTTTCCCGCCCGCAAGCGCGAGAAGATCACCAAAAAAGAATCGATGATGGGGATTGCCAGGACCAGCATCGCTGTTCCGGTTTTGGCACCGGAAAATACCGAAAGCACCGCCAGGAAGTAACCGAGAAGAAAGGCTCCGCCTCCCAGATAGATTTTCGCGGGATAGTAGTTGAAGGGCAAAAATCCCAGCAGTGCGCCGGCCAAAATGATTCCCAATAGGGCGGTGGCCGGTGTGCCCAGGATGATGGAGGTTACCAGAATAGTGATGGCGGAAATTGTGCCGATCCCCGCGGCCAGGCCGTCGAGACCGTCGAGCCAATCCACCACATTGATGAGCGCGAAAATCCAGCCGACGGTGATCAATTCGCTCAGGTAGGGGATGGTTTCAAACTGCAGATACCGGGGGGAGAGATAGGGCCAAACCGGGTTGCCAATGTAGTCTATTTTTATTCCTCCCCAAACCACGGCGACGCCGGCGGCCAGAAGATGGCCTAGACCCTGTACCCAGAACGGGAGAGGGCGAAGATCATCAATGATCTGGATGAGAGTGATGATTCCCCCGCCCAGAAGCAATCCTTTGAGAGCCGGGCTGAGAGGGAAGAAGATAAAGGCGGCGACGCTGAAGGCGAAAAAGAGCGGAATTGTTCCCAGCCGGGGAATGGGACGAACCCTTGGATAAGGGCCGTGAGGCCGGTCAAAGAGTTTTAAGCGGCGAGCCAGAAACAGCGCCGCCAGTGTGCCAATGATTCCCAGGACAATCGCTCCGCCGAAGGGCAGAAGCAGGGGATAGAGGGTCTCCTCCAGTGGAGTGCTGGGCAGAGGAAAGATGCGAATGATCCTTATCAGGGAGCCCGTCAGGAGGGCCGAAACCAGAACCGCTAGAAAGGCGGGGAAGAGAGCGGCGGCCTCCTCGCGCCTTCTCAACAGAAATTCAGAAACGGCGGCGTTCACGATCAGGAAGAGAATTGCCAGGACGGGCACGACTGCGAGCAGAGCCTTGCCGGCGAGACCTCTCTCGGCGGTGAATAGGAGAGGAATCTGCGGGGGTAGCGCCTGGTAAGAAAAGATGAGCGCAAATGCTCCCACCGCCACCAGAAATGCGGCGACTCCCCAAGAAACCGAAAAGAGGGGCTTGGTGGGGAGAATCAGATTTTTCTCCGAAAGCCAATTTTTAAGCGACATTTTTGGACCGCATCTTGGGAGTTGGCCAGAATTCCAGCCTCTTTCCAAACATCAAGCGGGTTTGGGCGTCCAGGTACGGCAGGAAATTGTAGACCAAGAGGTTCACGATGATCAGCGGTCCCTCCAGCCAAACGATCAGTTTTTTCCACCAGGGCCAATTGCGGGGCGGGGGAAGAGTGATCTTGAGACGGTAGATGGTCAGTGGCAGAAGCAGAATAACGGCCGAGGTTAACACCGCGCCCGATATTCTTGGCAGGAGATACCCCAGAGTCGTGAGTTTGATATCGGGGTTAATTGCGGATAACAGGGGGAATCCAAAGGTAACCGAGAACACGAGGGTGTACCAAATCGCGAATTTTTCAATCAGGTTGTAGGTTTTGGAGAGTTTTAGGCTCAGCGGGATCTTGGTCGTGAGGAATCCTTTCATTGCGATGGGGAAGATAATGATTCCCCAGCCCCAGCGCAGGAGTTGTTTGTATTGGGCGATATGGGTTTTGAGAAGTCCAGCATCCTGAACCGCATCCGCGTAAACAGGGATATAGAAATGCGATCCCTCGAATTTACCTTCCTTTTTGAGAAAGGCACTCCAATAGAAAGTGGTGTCGTCTACTCCGATCGCCGGGTTCCAGAATCCGGCTTCGATCAGGGTGGGAAGGGCGACTGAATAACAGGACCAGGTGTCCTTGTGCTGGGGCTCGGCGACCCAGGAGGCCAGTACCGCCAGGGAAATTGAATTAGCTTGAATGCGCATCAGCAGGGGCACCTCCCAGAGATTGTTGTCGAAGAGGTAGGCCGCGGTTTGGAAGAACTTGTTGAGACGATCTGGTTCGGTGAGGAAAGCATAGGCCAAGCGCGGCAGGTATTGAGAATGCAGGCGCATATCCGCATCTAAGGTGGTGATGACAAAATCGTTGGTGTCCAATCCCAACTCCTTGATCTCCTTGAGAGCGTTTTTGGCCGCCCAGGTCCGATTGGCGGCGGCGCCGACGGCTTCTCCGGGTAGGCCGTAGGGGTGAGAAGTGGTCCAGACCGTTCCCAACTTCCTTCCGAATTTTTTCTTGATTCTTTCGATGTCATTAAGAACGCGCTTAGAGTATTTCTCCTCCGCTGAGAAGGAAATGAAAACCCGGTCCTTGGGGAACTTTTGGGCGGCGAGAGAAGCGAACGACTCTTCTAAGACTTCATATGGTTCGTTAACGCTGGGGATGACAATAAGGTGTTTGAGCCGGCCGTATCCCCAGAGGTCAAGGGATTTCTTGGACCAGTCGATCTTAAGCTCGTTTTGGTAGCGGCGATATCCCACGGCGACGCCGATCAGGTGAATGACGGCGCGATAGACCCAGTAGACCACCAAAAAGGTGATAAAGAACGCCACCGCTAGCGGGGCGATTCTTCCCAGCCAGATCGGGGAAAGCAGAACAGCCCAGGTGATTACCCCGGGAGTGATCTCGAATAATCGTTGGAAAAATCGATCGTGTTCCTCGACAAACTTTTTCATTTTTGTTTTTCGCTACCTATTTTACCCTAGGCGGGGAAACAGGGGACTGGCGGGTTTAATTTTTCCGGAAAATTGCTTCTTGATCTTCTCCGCGGTCTCGGGGAGGAAGGGCTCTAGCTTTGTGTTCATATATCTGATCGCATCCACGGCGGGTTGCATTACATCTAACAACTCCTGTCCCTTGAGTTTCCATGGTTGTTGATCAGCGATAACATGGTCGATGACTTTGATCTCTTCCCATAGAAGTTTTAGTGCCTCGTCGAATCTGTAATTTTCTATTGCTTTTGAATACAGGGTTGGTATTGTTCCAGTCGTTGTGTGAAGTTCTGTTACGATTTTATTAGTCTTAGTACTATCTGAAATTGTTATGTTTTCACACAACTTAGCAACCCGAGAAACTAGATTTCCTAAACCATTGGCGAGATCGGCGTTGTAGGTTTCCTTTATTTTTCCCAGACTTAAATCCGCATCTTCTCTCTGTGGACCAAATTTAATGAGATAGTAGCGGATCGGGTCGACCCCGAATTTCTCCACCAACTCTGTGGGTCTGATGACATTTCCCAAGGTTTTACTAATCTTCTTTCCTTCGAGGGAAAGAAATCCGTGGGCGTAGATTGTTTTGGGCAACTCATATCCCGCGGATTTGAGCATCGCCGGCCAGAGGAGAGCGTGCCAACGGAGGTTGTCTTTTCCGAGGATGTGGGCGTCTGCTGGCCAGAAATCCTGGGCGCCGCTAATGTAATTGATGAGGGCGTCAAACCAGACGTAGATGACCTGGCCGGGATCTCCGGGAACGGGGATTCCCCAGCTGACCTTCTCCTTGTTTCGTGAAATAGTGATGTCTTCCAGACCTTGATCCAAAAAAGCAAGGATTTCTTTCCGCCGCCCCTCCGGCTGAATGAATTCAGGATTGTTCTTGATGTGTTCTTTTAGAAAGGGCTCATATTTTTTCCATTTAAAGAAATAATTTTCTTCAGTGACTTTTTCCAACTCTTTGGTTGGGTGGATAGCGCAGTGGCCGTCAATGATTTCGCTCTCCGTTTTGTAGGATTCGCAGCTGACACAGTAAAGCCCACTATACTTACCCTTATAGATGTCCCCATTCTTTTGGACTTTTCGATAAAATTCTTCGACGATCTTGATATGGTCTGGATCAGTGGTGCGGATAAAGCGATCGTAGCTGATGTTTAGAGAATCTACCTGCTCTTTATCTTTTTTTGAAATTTCATCGACAAATTCTTTGGGCTCTTTTCCGGCTCTCTTGGCGGCCTGTTCAGAGGAGGATCCATGCTCGTCCGTTCCAGTCAGAAAGAAAGTTTCGTCACCGACCAAACGATGATATCGAGCCAAAACATCCGCGACCACCTTTTGGTAGGCGTGACCGATGTGAATGACATCGTTGGTATAGTCGATTGCGGTTGTGACATAGAACCTATTTTTCTCCATTACTGTTAACTATGGACTATCAACGAGTCGATTTCCAGATTTCCGTCAGAAGCAGGATCAGTGCCAGGAGCCCGGCATTCACCCAACTGAAGATCCCGATCAGTTTCATCAGCGCAGCGGCGAGAAAGAAGAGGCTCACGAAGAGTGCCCGCCGGGCCGCCGGGTAAAAAACCACCTCCGCCGCTTTTCCGGTCGCGATTTTTCCCAGCTGATAGAAGAGAAACAGCGCCGTGAAAAAGAACGCCGCTACGATGGCCAGGACGAAAAAGACCCGATTGGTGAGTTCGTTCGGGTCCCGGT
Organism: Patescibacteria group bacterium; assembly: GCA_035291485.1. Classification (GTDB taxonomy): domain Bacteria; phylum Patescibacteriota; class WWE3; order 9FT-COMBO-53-11; family 9FT-COMBO-53-11; genus 9FT-COMBO-53-11. The sequence goes on from DATDSA010000026.1 coordinate 17,604, forward strand.
TGAAGAGGAGATAGGCCCAGGCGCCCCAAGCGGCGTAGGCCAGAAAACCAATCAAATAGATTATCTTGGGGGACGTGTCGCGATTAATTCTCCGCTCGGGCAAAGTTTTGCGCATATTTACTCCTTTATGTTACCCTGTTTTTGAGATGGAAGAACGCTACGACCACAAGCTGCCTTTCGATATCGACATGCTTGTACCCCGCTTCCCTTACCGTCCCCACTCCAGCTGGGTTCAGCTCGTCTTTGCGATCATTGTCGGCTCTATTTTGGGAGGAATTCTCGTCACCGCTTACTTTTTGCTGTTCTAAGCAAAAAACTAGGTCGCCTAAGGCGACCGTCCCTTTCTCCTCTTCTGATAAACTCGAATCGTGGAAGTTTTTCTTGCTATCCTGATAGTTTTTCTGGTTCTGGCGGTTCTGGGAGTCTTAATTTTCCTGTTCCAGCATCTGCGCCAATTGGAATCCTCTCTGCGCGGGGAGGAGATTCTTCAGCGCCTGGAGTTGCACAAGGGCGAGCTCGGGGCGAGCCTGCGTTCGCTGGACGAGCGTCTGCACTCGGTCACGACCGAGATTGGCGGCGTTAAAGAGGTCACCAATCAGCTTCAGGAGTTTCAAGCCTCCCTTCGTTCCCAGAAGCTGCGGGGCAACGTGGGGGAGATGGTGTTGGAGGACCTGCTTCATCAGGTTCTGCCGCAGGCGGCCTACGAGCGGCAGTTCACCTTCCAGACCGGAGCGCGAGTGGATGCGCTCATCAAAACCCGCCAGGGTTCCATTCCGGTTGATTCTAAATTCCCGGTCGAAGATTTCCAAAAGTTCGCCGCCGAAAAAGACGAAGCGGTGCGAGCGAGCCTTTGGAAGGCATTTGTTAGGAATGTGAAACAGAAAATGGACGAAACCGCCGGCTACATCTTGCCGCAGGAGGGAACGGTTCCCTTTGCCCTGATGTACATCCCTTTCGAACCGATCTTTCAGGAGGTTGTTTCGGATGCGGAGCTAATGCGCTACACCCTGGAGAAGCGCGTTTTCTTTACCTCCCCGCAGACTTTCCTGGTGACGATCCAATCGATCCTTTTGGGATTGCAGCGGGAGCGCTTCGCCGATCAGGCCGAAGACATCCTGAAGATGCTGCACGCGGTCGCCAAGGACGCTCTCGATTTCGACGAACTTCTGCGGCGGGCCTCTTCCCAACTCTCGGACGCCAAGGCGAATATGGACCGTTTGCTAAACTCTTTTTCTGCCCTCCTAGGCAAACTGAATCAGCTCAAGGACCTGGAGGCGAAGCCGAAGAAATAATGGACAAAATTCCCGTTCGCGCTAGGGTCGCTTTTCTATTTTTGCTGGTGATTCTGGGGAGCCTGGGTTTGGGATTCTCCCTATCGGCAATTTTCGCCAAAGGTCCCGGGTTGGCGGCCTCTCTGGGGATGCGCCTGGTGCCGCTGTTTCTGGCGTTCTTCCTCTCCAGCTCTTTCTTTGTGGTCCTCGCTCTCACGACTAGGACGGTCGTGCGGATGGGTGCGGTGGGGGCCGGGGCGGTCGCTTTTGGCATTCCGTTTCTCCTCCCCTCCAGCTCGGTTGATATCCCTCTCCATTTTGTTTCACTGGTTTCACTGGTCTACGCGGCGGCTCTGCTGATCCTGGACTACACGGCGAAGAGGGCGGTGGCGACCCACTCGATTTTTTTGGCGCGAATGTTTCCCAATTCCTTCGGCCGTTTTTTCCAGATTTTTGTTTTCTCCGTTGGGATCCTGATCTATTTTTCTTCCCAGATCCCACCCCCAACGCGCTTTAATATTCCGGACGGAGTCCTGGCGCCGGCCCTGAATCTGGTGGTTAATCAGGTGATCAATCAGGTTCAGAGCCAGCTGGGGAACGAGCAATTCACCGAACAGCAGTTTCTCACCGAGCTGGAGAAGAGCGGCGTGCTTGAGATCTTGGAGCGGCAGTACGGGATCCTGCTCAATCCGCAGGACGTTTCCACGCCCAAGAAGCTCGCCGAGAGCCTGCGCCAGCCCCTCACCGCCCAGCTCACCAGCGGCCTGGAGGATATGCTCGAGCCCTACATTCCTTTCCTTCCTCTCGCGACCGCGGTGGGGGTGGCGCTCTCACTCCTCTTCTTGACCCCGGTTTTTTCCTGGGCCTCCGTCGGCTTTTTTGCCCTGGTCTATCGGATCATGGTGGCCCTGAGGTTTGCCTCTTTCGAGCAGGAACCGCGAGAGGTACCGGTTTTGAAGATCGGATGATTAGACTTGTCGTCGCCGGTCCCGGAACGGGAAAGACGACCTTCATCACCAACGAAATTCGTAAACTACTGGAGAAGGGGACCGACCCTTCCCGCATCCTGGCGCTGACTTTTACCGATAAAGCGTCTCAGGAGATGCTGGGAAGATTGGACGAGGCCATGCCCCTGGGTTATGAGCCGCCGTGGGTCTCTACCTTTCACTCCTTCTGCGATCGGATCCTCCGCCAGGAAGGGTTGGAAATCGAGCTCGACCCGGTTTACAAAATCCTTTCCGAGCCGGAGGCCTGGTTGCTCCTGCGGCGAAATCTCTACGACCTCCCCCTGGATTACTACCGACCGCTGGGAAACCCGACCAAATTCTTGAGTGCCCTGCTTGATCTCTTCTCTCGCGCCAAGGACGAGGAGGTGTCTCCCAGCGAATATTTCTCCTGGGCGAAGGCCACCCATCAAAAATCAAAAAGCGGAGATGAAAAAGAGGAATCCCGCCGACAACTAGAACTCGCTCGGATCTACGAAGCCTATCAAAAACTATTGCTAAAAAAATCCCACCTTGATTTTGGCGACCTCATTATTTGGACAATTAAGTTGTTCAATGATAGACCCGGCATTCTCAAGCGCTACCGTGACCAGTTCACCCACATCTTCGTGGATGAGTTCCAAGATACCAACTCCGCCCAGTTCTCTCTCATCAAACTTCTTGCTCCTAAAGGTGCAAAAATTGGCTCCCCTAACCTCACGGTCGTTGGCGACGATGATCAAGCAATCTATAAGTGGCGCGGTGCTAGTGTTTCCAACATCCTGGAGTTTAAGAAAACCTATCCCGCCTGCCGAACTTCAGTTCTCAACACATCCTATCGTCTCACCGATACACTGGCGCAAAGGTCACACCGGATGATCGAGAACAATAATCCCGATCGTCTGGAGGTACGTCTCAAAAATGTCTCGAAAAATCTCAAAACTCTCAAGACCGGCCCGGATCCGGTTTTTCTATACGCGAGATCGGCAGAGGAGGAAACCGAATTGGTTTTGAGGAAAGTTGTGGAATTGGTGAACACCGAGGGAAAAAACTTCTCCGATTTTGCGATTTTGGCGCGCGCCAACGCCCATCTCGACCCGTTTGTGGCGGCGCTCAAGAGGCATGAGCTGCCTTTCCAAATTGTCGGTAATCGCGGGCTCTTTGAACAAGAGGAGGTGGCCGCTCTTTTGGCGGTTCTGCGCGTGATCAGGGACCCTGACGACAACATCTCGTGGTATAAGGTTTTAAACATTCCGGCCTTCAAGATCCCGCTCGAGCGGACACTCCAACTTTTGGCAACTTCCCAAAAAGAGAGTATCCCGCTTATTGAAATTTTGAGGCGCGAGAGAATTAAAGCCCTGGACGTAATTCACGATTTAGCGAAGGATGCGTTTAAAGTTTCCCCCTCGCACCTCCTTTTTGATTTCGTGCGGAAGAGCGGCTACATTAAGAACCTGGAAGAACCGCCCACTCTCGAAAACCAACTCAAGATCGAAAACATTGCCCTGTTCTTCCAAAAGATTCAGCAATTTGAAGCGGAAGTTAAGGAACCCAATGTCCCGGAGCTGGTGGATTATCTGGATCTTTTAATCGAAGCGGGGGAGTCGCCGGCGCAGGCGGTGATCGAGGACGTGGATACGATCAACTTGATGACGGCCCATGCCGCTAAGGGTTTGGAATTTCCGGTGGTTTTTATGGTCTCGCTCACGGCCGACCGCTTTCCGACTCGCCAGCGCTCCGCCGCGTTGGAACTTCCCGAACACTTCGTTAAAGAGTTTAGGTATCTCAGCCGGAGCCGAAAGGACTTGCCCACCGAAGCCTTGGCGAAGACGGGGCATCAACAGGAAGAGAGGCGCCTCTTCTACGTGGGCGCCACCCGCGCGTCGGAACGGCTTTTTCTCTCCTACGCCAAGAGCTACGGCGGCGTCCAAGAGAAACGGCCCTCGCCCTTTATCCTGGAATTGGGGGTGGAAGTTCCGACCTCACCGGCGACTGGATTTTCGGTCGAAATTCCTGCGGTTAAGGAATCCGCCAAGAAGGAGCCGGATCTCAAGCTCCTAGTTCCCGAAAAGCTTTCCTACTCTCAACTCAGCGACTACGAGACCTGTCCGTGGCGGTATCGCTACAAATACGTGCTGCGGCTGCCGGCCCCGCCCACCCCGCCGACGAGCTTCGGCATCTCTCTGCACGAGACTCTGCGGGAGTTCGAGATGCGGCGGATCAATGGAGAAGCGGTGTCCTTGGGGCAATTCTTGAAAATGTACCGTGAACATTTTCTCAGCGGAGGCTACCGCCAACTGAAGGAAAAAGAAGCTTACTTCCAGCGAGGCAAGAAGCTGCTAACCGATTTCTACCAGAGGCATCAACAAAAGCTGTTTCCGCCCTTTATGGTGGAAAAGGGATTTGAGATCAAGCTGGGAGGAAAAACGCTGGCAGGTCGGATCGACCGGATCGGTAAGAACTCCGCCGGCGAGTTTGAACTGATCGATTTCAAGGGCGGGGAAACCTCCCGGAAGGAAGAAGGGGACTTGATCAAAAAGGCGCAGAAGGATGATCAGCTTTTCCTCTACACCCTGGCGGCGAAGAAGGCGTTGGGAATCACTCCCAAGTCGGTGGCGCTGTTTTATTTGGACGGCGGGAAATTGGTGGAAGCAAAGTTTGACGAGAAGGAGATCGAGAAGAGAACGGCTGAGATCGAGGAGCGGATCCGGAAGATATCTCGCGGTGATTTCGAGGCGACTCCCGGACCGCAGTGCGTCTGGTGCCCTTTTAACCAGATCTGCGAGTTCTCACAAGCCGACCGTTATCGATAGAGTTCTTGGATGCCGGTGATATCGGGGGCGGCGAGGTCGCGCTTCTTGGTTTCACCCTCGGTTCCATAACCGTACATGGTTGCTTCGGAACAGGTTGTGTCGTATTGGTCGTTCAACCCGGCGGCGTGCCCCAGCTCGTGGGTGAGGATGTTCTGGTAGTCCATCTTGGCGGGATCGGGTGTTGCGGTAAAGCTCCAGTCGAAATCCGTGTTGTCCAGGACCATGTCCCATTCGATCAACTCGCGGGCGAAGGTGGGACCGTAGAAGTATCCCCAGACGGTGGTGACGCCGATAACCCCCGATTCTTCGATCTGGCCGAAGTAGAGCTCGTTTTTGTCGTCGGGGGCGGCGGTGTCGGTCCCGTCCACTAACCCAGAAGGATCCCGTGAACCAAAGACGTCAAAAGAGACTCGAGAATCCCAGGTTTCCAGCGAATTTTCCGTGGCTGGATCGTTGACGTCGGTGACGTAGGACTCGGTGTTTTTCCAGCGGGCCCCCTTGGAGAGGAAGCCGTAGCACTTGGGGGCGCGGGCGGCTCCACTTCCCCCGGGCTTGGCAAATCCGGCAGCGTAGCGAAGAATCGCATAACCCTGGGCGCCGCTGACACTGCGGCCAAGATAGTAGAGGCCATCGGAGATTTTAACGGCCGAAGAGGGGAGCCTGAAAGCCTTTCCGGGCTGGGCGAGAACCACCGATCCCCAGAACAGGAGGACGGTGAGAATGGCAGCAACGCCGATTAATCTTTTCATTAGAGGTCAGGCTAGCACAATTGGGTTATTTGGAGCAAGAGCTCTATCGATCCTTCTTGCCGCGGAAGGTTTGGTACCAGAGAAAACCAAAAATGGCGAGCACCGCGGCACCGAACAGCACATTGATGTAAGGAATTTGTCCCAGGGTCTGCTGGAGCTGGGAGACAAGCGCGGTAAGCTTCTGAGCGCTCTCCGCCATTGAGAAATCGGTGGCGAGCGTCAGGTAGATGACCAGGGTGCCCATCCCCAGGAAAATCAGAGAGGAGATCAGGTTGCTTCGCAGGATCGGAAAGGTTTTTCCACCGAGTTCCAACTGCATAATTGGTTTCTTGAGCCAGTTCCCGTTGAGCACCCTCTTGCTATCGATGAAATAGGACATCACATAGAGCGGGAAGACCATCCCCAGGACATAGAAGGCCCCGATCAGGATTGCCAGCCAGAACGAGGGAGCGAGGAAACTGAGAGTGAGGACCCCCGCGAGGACCGGGGCGCAGCAGGCGCTCGTAATTCCGGAAACAACTCCCAGAGTGAAGATGGAAGCGAAATCCGGCTGTTCAATGTTGGGTTGGCTCAAGCGCGGCATCGGCAGCTTGATCCCCAGAAACGCCAGCACTCCAAACAGGATCATCAGCAAACCTCCCGTTAGGTAGATTTGGTCGTGGTAGCGAAAAACAAAGACAGAGAGCGCCTGGACTCCCAGGACCGCCGGGAGAAGCACCACGAAAATACCGAGCGAAAAAACAAAGGTCATTAAGAGCACTTTTCTCCTTTCGCGGAAAATGTTTCCCAGATAAGCAGGAAGAAGATAGGTCACACAGCAGGGGGCGAAGAGCGCGATCATCCCGGCGATAAAAGCGCTGATGAGGGAAGCGTAGATAATGGTGTTGTCCATCTAGACGCCGCAGCTGCCGCCGCCGGAGTCCAGGCCAGGGACGTCCTTGACCTGGCTACTGATCACCGCCGAGCCGGAGGCGGAAGAGTACTCTGGGCCGAGAATCGTTTTGGGATTCAGCTCGCCCCATTCCTTGCCCTGCTGACTAAAGTAGACCGCAGTCTCCAGATAGGTTTGGGGGAACCAGAAAGAATTGAAAGCCAGGACGTCGCGGTAGATCTGTTCCTCCGAAAGTCCCGCGGCGACCTCTAACTCGACCAGGCCGAGCGCTGCCATTCCGTGATTGCAGTCGGGGAACGAGGTGGGATTGTCGCAGCAGGGCCGATAGATGCCGTCGGTGATTTTCTTCACCAGGTCCTGTTGGAAATCATTCAGCTGAACCAGTTCTTGGCTGCTGTAGAGTTCGGTGGCGGATTTCTTTCCCAGGGTCCACCCGCCGGTGGAGGCGAAGTTCCCCAGGTCGGTGCCGCTGTTTTTCATCGGTCCTTCGTCCAGCACCTTGCTCTTTTGGGTCAGTCCGAAAGCCCAGAGGGTGTCAACAACGAATTGGGAATTATTTTCATTTATGCCAATCGGTTTGGTTGACCCACCTTTAAGAATGTCCAACTCATCCTCGCCGTTGGTGGGAGAGTTGAAGAGTTGTTGGTATTGTTTCTCGTCAATGGCACCGACATCGATGAGTTTTTTACCGATGTCTCCCCAGGTAATTGAAGTGGCATAACCTGCCGCTGGCAGGACCTCTGCCTTGAGATTCTTAACTAGATTTTCCGAATCCTTGGTTGAAGAACCGCGGGTTAGGAGGATGTACCCGCCGGCGGCGGTGAGGACCCCCACGTTGATCGCCAGCAGGATTGCCAGGTAGAGCGGCAGGGGAGAGCGAAGCAGTTTTTTGAGTTTGTTCGTGAGGGCCGCGCGTTTGATCCTAAGCCTAATTTTTAATGACATCGCCGTTGAGCTTAAACTCCATACTCTCATTTTTGGGGTCGTTGGTTTTGATAGAGATCAATCTCTCGATCGGTCCGGTGGCTGTCGGCCCGTGGAAGAGGGGGTCGAAGATAACGGATACGGTCGCCGTTTTTCCGGGTGCTACTTTTCCAATCCAAGAAGAAGTGGAATGCATTCCGAAGTAAGGACTAGCGACTCCCTCGATCGTAATTTGAGCGCTGGTGCAGGCGCAGGAGGTGAGGATGTTGGCTAGTTCCAGTTCTCCGGTACCGCGGTTCTCGATCACAAATTCATGAGTGGCGTTGCCGTCATTGATGTTGATCTCGCCCCACTCGAAAGAGGTATGGTCGGTGTAAAACTGGCCGGCGCCGCCTGTTAGTTTTGCCGGTCCGGAACCGGTGGCCAGGAGGAACCCGCCCACCAGGGTGAGAATGGTAAGGGCGCCGATGAGTAATCCGGCGAGAGGGATCTTAAAGGTGCGGGCTTTTTCTTTTGTTGGTTCCTCGCAGCAGTCTTTTTTCATTTGCGGATCACCTCAAAGAGGTCCATCAGCTCCTTGGTAACCTCTTTCGATTTTCCGGAACGAACCCCGTCCTGGACGCAGCTGTTCATGTGCTCTTCCATAATCAAGTGGTCCATTTCTTTCATCGCTCGCTGGATTGCCAGAGATAGAGTAAGAACATCCATACAATATCGGTCCTCATCGACCATCTTTTCCAACCCCCCAAGTTGTCCCTTGAGGATTTGGAGCCGGCGTTTAACACTCTCTTTGGAGGCTTTCATTTTGGTTCTTTCAAAATGTTAGGCTCGCTTGAGCGAGCCGTCCATTTCTTCATTAATATAATACCCCCGGGGGGTATATGTCAATGGGACGGTCGCTTCGAGTGACCTATCCATTGCTAGGTTGCCATAGGCAGCCGTCCAAGAAGCACCCGCAGCGGAGCGAGGAGCTTATTTGTTAAAGCGAAGCTTTAAACAATGATTATCCTTAGCCCGTCTCGGGCAGTCGTCCAAAAAGCACCCGCGCAACTATATTCCCGCGATTCTGAAAATAAATTTAACGAGGGGATGGTAGTACTTAATGAGCGGCCGGGGGTACTCGATTTCTTTTCCGCCGAATTTTTTCTTGAACGCCGTGAATCCCTGCCAACTCCGGGTGGCGCGGTGAAATCGGGGATCATAAACGCCGGCGAGATCCAGATTTTTTACCCCCCCAACCTTCAGTCCTCGGATCGTTTCCCAGAGCAGAAAGTAGGAGGCGTAGAGGCCCTGGCCTTCCCGGGATGAGGCGGAGTGGGTTCCGTCCCCCAACAGGACAAAGGTGCCCGCCAACGGGGTGTGAGATTGAGAGTAGGCTAAGAAGAGAGCGGCGTTCGGTCCGAAGATTTCGGCCTTTTTTCGGAGTTGGTCAAAGGTGGGGGTCCAGAAATGTTGCCGCCGGCCGGTTTCTTTCAAGAGTTGGTGGAACTCGGCCAGCGCTTTATCAAATCCCGGTTCTCCCAGCTTGAAGCCCGCCGCCCGCAGGTGATTGTTCTGCGCCTTGCGCACACTCTGCCGGGCGTCTTGGGAGAGGTCTTTCCAGAGTTCACCCTCGCTTTTGGTGAGATCGAGGATGACTGTTTTGGTAGCGAGATTGGGGCTAGAATCATGGACAAAACCGTGATTAGTTAATAGTTCATAGGACGGCTCGGCTTCGCCGAACCTAGCAATCTGCTGATTGTTGACAGTTGATAGAGGTTCAATCTTTACGAAAAGGACGCGATGTTTCTTGGCCAGACGATCGATTTCCGCGACGGTCGGAATTTCAACCGGTCTCTGGATCTTAGCAACCGCGCCGAAGGGCGGGATTTTTCTGATAAAAACTTTTGTATTTCCCAGCTTTTCCACCAGCCATCCTTGCGATTCTAAATATTCTGCCCAGCCATCACTCTGTCTAAGATCGGGGTCCATTCTGGTAGCATTGTAACTGATGGAGATTAAAGAAATACTCGAGGAGAGGTCTTGGGAAGAATTTTTAACCCGTCAGCCGCACACCTCTTTTCTGCAATCTTGGGCCTGGGGAGAATTCCAAGATAAATTGGGGCTTTCCCACCACCGTTTTGGGACTTACCAAGGCGGGGCGTTGGATGGGATTTGCCAGGCGCTGGTCGGCCGACGGAAGTTGGGGAGCTTTGTTTATGTGCCGCGGGGACCGATCTTAAAATCTTTCGAAAGGGGGCGCGCTCAAGAGACTTTGAAGTATCTCCGGAATTTTGCGGCGAGCGAAAAGGTGGATTACTTGCGGGTGGAACCGCACTGGGAAGCCAGTCCCGATCTCGACGAACTATTTCGAGAGGAAGGTTATCGTCGGGCGCAGGTGGTGACCAGCCAAGCCGGGGGCGTATCGCTGCTATTGGACCTTTCCCTTTCGGAGGAAGACCTTTTGGCGCAGATGCGCAAGACCACGCGGTATCTGGTGAGAAGCGCCGAGGGTTTGGGGATGGAGGTTCACCGCAGCGCCGATCCGCGGAAGATGGAAGAATTTCATCGATTGATGAGCGTTACTCGCCGTCGGCAGAGCTTTGTCCCCCAATCCCACCGCTATCTGCAGACTCAGTTTGAGACTCTTGCTCCGCGGGGAATGGCCGAGCTGGTTTTGGCGACCCACCAGGGCGACGTGCTTTCGGCGGCGGTCGTCTTTTCCTACGGGGATACCGTGACCTACGTCCACGGAGCCTCCATTCGGACGAACCTGCCGGTCTCCTACTTCCTTCTCTGGGAGATTATTAAGGAGGCGAAGAAGGATGGCTATCGCTACTTTGATTTTTGGGGAATTGCCCCGAACGACGACCCCCGCCACCCCTGGTACGGCTATTCCCTGTTCAAGAAGGGATTCGGCGGCTACCAAGTAGATTACGCCGGCGTCTGGGACTACCCGCTCACCCCCAAGTACTGGGCTGTTTTTGGAGCCGAGAAGATCCGCCGGTTAGTGAGGCGATACTAATGACGCAGCGTTAGCGAGGACAGCATTGATTTTAATTTCTCCAGGTTCCGTCGCCGCGGCGGGTTTTGCTACGCTCTCTCGTCATCGAGAGTTCCCGATAGAGATTTCGCCAATCCTCCCTTGATAGGTGGGCCGGCCGGGCCTGCGGCGATATTTTTGATCCTGCCAATATTCCGGCTTCGAACCGGTGATGCAGCATTTTGCGCGGTTGGGCAAAACCGTGGTGGAGGAATTTCGCCAGCCGCACCGCGTCCCCGATTTTTGGTTTGGGATAGAGTTCAATATGAATAATCGCGGAGTCCACCTTCGGTTGGGGAGAGAAGGCTCCCGGCTTAACGACCTGGATAATTCGCGCTTCGCCAAAATTCGCGACAAAGTTGGAGAGATAAGTGGCATCGGGTGCTTTGGCGGCGATCTTTTCGGCTACCTCTTTCTGAACTATAAAGGTAATCGATTTCGGCCGGTGGGGAGAGTGCAGAATCTTGTGGATTAAGGGGGAAGTTATCTGGTACGGAATAGCGCCAACAACCTTGTAATTTGCTAATTGATAATTGCTAATTGGAAATTCGAGGATGTCGGCATTGACGATCGCAACGTTGGAGTAACCTTTAAGGTTCCTCTGGAGTAAGGGGATTAGATCGCGATCAAACTCGACGGCGATGACTTTCCCGGCCCGCGCCGCCAACTCCCTCGTCACGGTGCCGGTCCCGGCGCCGACTTCGAGAATCGTGTCGGTCTTTTCGATCTGCGCCGCCGCAGTTAGGTCACCCACGACCCCTTCATCTACGAGGAAATTCTGACCGAGTTCTTTTTTTGCTTGCATACTTCAAATTATAGCTTCTTTGACTTAATCCTATAGCGGTGTAAAATTAGAGCGATTGCGCATTCGGCGCGGTCAAGCTCAACGCCTCCGGCAAGGCAACGTTTCCCTGGGAAGTCCGCCTCAGGCGGGTGGGAAACAAGGCAACGCCGGCTGGCAAGGAGAGAAAGTCGTGGCTGCTTGGATTTGGTTCGGGCTCTTCGTGCTCGCAATGGTGCTGTTGGTAAGCATGGCGGTGCGTTTCAACCGACTCTCAGATGAGCGGGATCTTCTCGAGCACCGCATCTTCGCCGCCCGGAATCAGCTCTTTCCGCTCCTGGACAACGAGTTGTATCGATCGATCAAGATCTGGCGGAAAAAGAACAATGCAAGGATGCTGACATTGGGGGGAACATTGCTCGAAGCCGAACGCGTCCTCCGGGTCTTCTATTGGCTTAAGCCGAATCAAGAGGAAGAGCGGGAGCTCTCAAAACTCTTGGGGAAGCTGGGGGCCAAGTTCGACGCGGACATTACAATTCAGCGCAAAAATTTCAGTTCTTAACACTGAACTACTAGGCGGTGCCTTCCCACACCGCCTCTTTTCATTTGGTAAGGTTATACTATATATAGTATACTATGATAGAGCCGGGTATATGTTACTCGACAAAAGTGTATATGTCTGTGTATCTTCGGCTCCACCAGCCTTTAGAAATAT
>DATDSA010000027.1:0-9947 GCA_035291485.1 Patescibacteria group bacterium
GCGGGGCTTTTTCGTTTTACCTTCGGGAGTGGTTCCAATCGAGGATGTCGCGAGCAATAATGCTCAAAAGAATGGCCGACGGAATGGAGAGCACCGCTCCGCCGATGCCGAAAAGCTGGGCGCCGGCAAAGATAATGACCAAGGTGATCAGCGGAGAAAATCCGATCGCCCGCCCCATCACGTTCGGCACGATCAGGGAATTTTCAAGCTGCTGCACGATCAGATAGAGACCGAGAATCCAAACTCCCAGCCAAAAAGAGGTCCCAAAACCGACCAGAAGGGCCGGGATCGAGGAAAGAACCGGTCCGATGGTCGGCACCACCTCCAAAAGCCCGGCGATCACCGCCAGTGGAAGGGCATATTCCACTCCCAGCGCGAGAAGGCCCAGGTAAACCATTACCCCCACCACGACCATCAGTAACAACTGGCCTCTCAACCAACCTCCCAACTGCTTTTCCATCGATTCCACAATCCGCTGGAACCTAATTCGAGAATGCGAGTTGAGCATCGCGGCAAATCTTCCCTTTAGATTCTCCCAATCCAAGAGAACATAGAATGTAAGGAAGAGAACGGTAATTACAAAGAGGGCGTTGGAAACGATTGCTCCGGCAATCGACAGAATGTTGGCCGAGAGCAGGGTCGCCTGTGAAACCAACTGCTGTTGAAGTTCACTCGCAAACGGGATCGGCCCGATCTTCTCGAGAAACGGCCCGAGGAAATTGGGAAGATTCACGATAAACCTTCCCGTCTGATTTATCAACGGAGTAAAGCCGTAGGCCGTTAATCCCAGTAGCAGCGCCAGAAAAAAGAAAAATACAAAAAAGACGCCGATCGGGCGAGGGAGGCGCAGTTTCTTCAACTTCACCACCAAAGGGTCGAGCGCCAAACTCAGTGCAAGAGCGATAAAAACCGCCACCACCACCAGCTTAATCTGGATCAAAACCCAGGTTATCGCTAGCAGAGCGATGCCGATGATAATCGTTCTCGGAGTAACTTCGTAGTGTTTATCCACTTCAGGTCAGTTTAGCAAAAGAAGCCTCGATCACTTACCCTCAATTGTCTTTTTCAAGCCCACGCCCGCAATGAAAGCCGGGGTGAGGTGTTCCGGAATCTGCACCCGCTGGCCGGTGCGGGGAACTCTTCCCAGCCGTGCTTTTCTCTTTCGGACCTCGAAGGTCCCAAAACCGGTAATCGTGACCCTCTCCCCATTTGCTAAACCTCGCCCAATCACGTCTAAGAAAGAATTCACAATCCTCTCGGTCCGAGCAAAAGGCAGTCCGATTTCCTTAGCAACATCGTAAACAACAGCGGTTTTGTTCAAATCAGTTCACCTCCAAATCAACTCGCTCTATCCTTTTTAGCTCATTGTTGGGGGAAAATTCAAGAAGGACCGACCGAAAAACCGCCGGACCTCTTTCCACCCACTCGAACGGCTCGGCCGTACCATCCTTAAGGCGATCAATAATTACCCCGGGCTCAACTCCCAAAACGGAATCCCGGGCGCCGGTCATCCCGATATCGGAAACGTATCCCGTCCCCTTGGGCAGGATCGTCGGGTCGGCGGTCGGCACATGCGTGTGCGTTCCCAAAACAGCGCCTACTCGGCCATCCAGAAAGAAGCCCATGGACCGCTTTTCACTGGTCAATTCGGCGTGAAAATCGACGAGGACCAGCTCCGCAGAGATTTTCTTCAACAACTCATCCGCGGCGGTAAAAGGATTTTCAACCTCACCGTCGAGCCAAGTGTTTCTTTTGTCACCGGCAAGTTTTTCCCCCAGAAATTCCCAACCCAGGAGGCTAACAATGGCCACCTTTTTCCCATTTATTCCAACAATCTTGGAACCCGCACCAGGCGTTGCTTCCGGCAGATTTGCCGGCCGGACCACCGGGACGGCCGGATCGGAGAAGGGTTCATTCGGATCAAGGTAAAAAATATGATCACCGGAAGTGAAAAAATCAACCCCCGCTTTCTGGAGCTCGCGGAGGTGTTCGATTTTGGCTCCCCGGCCGTGGGTCACGTTCTCGGCGTTGGCAACCACAAAATCAATCTTTTCTTTTTTCTTGAGATCAGGAAGAAGCTTCTCGACCGCGGCTCGGCCAATTTTTCCGACGACATCGCCGATGAAAAGAATTCTCATTTGAGCAAAGCGAAAATGCTAGCGATTAAACCTTTAATAGCGTCCATTAAACTTGGGATTCAAATCGAGCTTCGCGAATCACGACCACCTTTACTCCTCCCGGTGTGACGACTTGATCCTTGATCCGCTTGCCGATCTCCTGAACCAACTGCGCCGAACGTTCATCGGAAACCTCCCCGGCCTTCACGATTACCCGAAGTTCCCGGCCGGCGGTAATCGCATAGGCATCATCAACTCCGGAAAAAGACTTGGCGATATTCTCCAGATCGGTCACTCGTTTGACGTAACCTTCAATATCCTCGTAACGGGCTCCGGGGCGGGAGCCGGAAATGGCATCGGCGATGTAGACCAGCTCAGCCTCGATCGATTTCTTTTCCTCCCGGCCGTGGTGGGAGGCCGCCGCGTTGACCAGTTTTTCCGGGAATCCAAAACGCTCCAAGATCTTTCTGGTCAGGATGTCGTGAGGCTCACCGGATTCGGAGGTCGCCACCTTGCCAATGTCGTGAAAGAGGGCGGCAGCCTTGGACAGCTCCACATCCGCGCCCACCTCCGCCGCCAGGTAGCTCACCAGCTTGACCATCTCCAAAGAGTGCTTCGCCAGATTCTGGCCGTAGGAGGTCCGGAACTTGAACCGGCCCAGGAGCTCGATGATTCCGCCGGGCAGCCCCGCCAGGCCGGTCTCCAGCGCCAGCTTCTCCCCTTCGCGCCGGATCTCCTGGTCGATATCACCCTTGATCAAGGAAACAACGGCTTCGATGTTCTCGGGCTGAAAGCGATCCTCCTTGATGAGCCGTTCCAGGGAGAGGCGGGCGATGTGGCGGCGGACCGGGTCAAATGAAGAGATCCGCACCGCTTTCGGAGACTCTTCCAGGTCCAACTCCACTCCTGTGGCCCGCTCGAAAGCCCGCACGTTGCGGCCCTCCTTGCCGATGATTTTGCCCTTCCAATCTTCGGAGGGAAGCTCCACCACCGAAACGGTAAATTCCGCCACGTAGGAAGTAGCCGCATGCTCCATCGCAGAAACGAGAATGTCGCGGCTGCGATCCTCCGATTCCGCTTTAATCTGCTCCTCCACCTCAGCCATCCGCTGCGCCTTTTCATTCACCAGATCTTGGTCCAATTCCTTGAGGATCATCTTGCGCGCGTCTTCCCGCGATAAAGAGGCTAACTTTTCGAGCTCTTTCAGATATTTTTCTTTTAATTGTTCGACGGAGAGATTATCCGGAGACTCCGGATTTTCCGAAGGGTCTTTGATTTTGTTGTTCATTGTTAAACATCCTTCTGTCTAGATTATACCTCTTACACCTTCTCCCGAACCGCCTCTTCGACCTGAGCGCTCAGCTTGGGGTCCTTCAGGAACATCTCTCGGGTGGCGTCACGGCCCTGCCCCAGTTTCTTACCCTTGAATTCGTACCAGGTCCCGGTTTTGGAGAGAACCTCCAGCTTCTCACCCCAATCAACGATCTCCCCCGCCCGATCAATCCCCTCGTTGAAGATCAGATCAAATTCGGCCTGGCGGAAGGGAGGGGCCACCTTGTTCTTAACCACCTTCACCCGCACGCGCGAACCAACCGCTTCCTCCCCCTTCTTCAGAGTCGCGATCCGGCGGATATCCAATCTCACCGAAGAATAGAACTTCAACGCCAGTCCCCCCGGGGTCGTTTCCGGGTTGCCGAAGAGCACCCCAATTTTTTGCCGGATCTGGTTGGTGAAAACCATTGTGCAATTTGTTTTGGAGAGAATGCCGGCCAACTTTCGCAACGCTTGGGACATCAGCCGGGCCTGTCGACCCAAGTGCAGATCCCCCATCTCCCCTTCGATTTCGGCTTGCGGAGTAAGGGCCGCCACGGAATCGATCGCGACCAAGTCCACCGCCCCGGAACGAACTAGGGTTTCCGCGATCTGCAGAGCTTGTTCACCGGTATCGGGTTGGGAGAGCAGCAGGTCATCCACGTTAACCCCCAATTTCTTCGAATAATCCGGGTCCAGGGCGTGTTCAGCATCAATAAACGCGGCGGTTCCGCCCACCTTCTGAACCTGAGCGATGATGTTTAAGACGAGGGTCGTCTTTCCGGATGCTTCAGGACCAAAGATCTCGGTGACTCTCCCTTTAGGAACCCCTCCGATCCCCAGGGCAATATCCAAACCCAAGGAACCGGTGGAAATCGCCGCGACTCTACCGGCGTGGGAGGCGACCTGCTCTCCCAGTTTCATAATGGAACCGCGACCGAAGGATTTTTCGATCTGCTCGATCGCGCTTTCCAGCGCGCGGTTTTTTCCGGAGGAGGGAGATTCGGTTTCTTTGGAAGAGGCTTTCGGCATCCTCTTGATGGTAATGCCTTTAGGGATGGATTGCAAATAAAAAAGCTAGATGGTAACCACCTAGCTCCTCACAAACATGTCGACCGCTAACTGCACCAGCTGGGACCTGACCTCGGCGGTCTTATCGCGCGAGAGCATGCGGTGAGCCGGGTGTTTCATCGCCACCACCGGAATGTTGATCGCCATCTCCGCCACCGCTCTCTGAGCCACGCTCCCGCAGGTCAGAATCACGCTGGGCCGGGTGCGGTGAATGACCCGCCGCAGATGAGCCAGGTCGGCCGGGAACACCCCGTCGGGAGAGTTGGCCAGGGTCGGATTGGCGTTGCAGACCTTCACCTCAAAGATCTCGGTCGGCAGCGCCTCTCGAAGACGAATCCCGGTGCGCGAGAGCCAGAGTTCCCGGCGCCAGACCGCGGGATTCCAGCCGTTCAGAAGTCTCCCCTTGCGCCAGGGACACTGGAGGACGACCAGCAGGACTGGTCTCATTCCGAGTACCCTTCGTAGACGAAGAAACGAAGCACCGTGACCTTGTCGTGCCACGTGAGCTCCGGGTAACGGTGCCGCAGGGACTTCGCCAGGTGAAAGAGATCCGCGAACCCCAGTTCCTTGACGTCCTCTTCGGGGACCTCGGCGAGGGAACATAAATTCCGACTCCTCACCACCGAATAGAAACCATCTTCATTCCGATCGACCAACACCACCGAATCATCGTAGAGTTTCAATTCGGATTCGCCGACGACGAGCACCGTGACCTCGATCCCAGGCTCCAGCCACTCCTTCGAACGGAAGAAGGAACCATCACCCAGGTGAATCCTGGTAGTCTTGTCCGCGGACATCGCCCCTCTCTTTCTTATTGTTTTGGAGCTTAAGTATATCCGGGAAAGTGGAAAATTCAAGGGAGAGAGGATAGAATTGAAGGAGTTCTTGGGAAACGCCTGCTCCGCAGGCGCGGGGCGGACGGCTCATCGGGGTGTAAGTCTTCGCTAGCGCAAAGCCATCCTCCCCTCCTCACTGACGTTCTTCGGGGCGTAGGTCATCGGTAGACCGCTCGCATGGGGTGCGAGAGGTAGTGGGTTCAATTCCCGCCGCCCCGACCACTAAACCACCAGAAATAGACGGCTCGGCTAACGCCGAACCTAGCAAATCTCGCCCCGCTCGATTTGTGACAGAATCTATGAGGTAGATGGATAAACCGATCGAAACGATTAAAAAATATGTGCGGGCAGTTAACTATCTCTCCGCGGCCCAGATTTTCCTCAAAGATAACTTTTTGCTCGAACGAAAACTAAAATTTGAAGACATCAAGCCACGCCTCCTGGGGCACTGGGGAACATCTCCCGGCATCAATTTCGTTTATGCCAATCTAAACTATCTCATCAAAAAACACCGGGCCGAGGTGCTCTTTGTCCTCGGGCCAGGGCACGGTTTTGCCGGGCTGCAAGCCAATCTGTTTGTCGAAGGAACTCTGGCGAAATACTACCCTGAGGCTTCGCCGGATGCCAAAGGATTGGGGTATATCATCAAAAACTTCAGCTGGCCCTACGGCTTCCCAAGCCACAGCAACCCCGGAGCACCCGGAGTAATTTTGGAAGGAGGCGAACTCGGCTATGCCTTGTCAACCGCCTATGGCTCCATTCTGGACAATCCTGAGCTGATCACCGCCTGCGTGGTAGGTGACGGAGAAGCGGAAACCGGACCAACCGCCACCGCTTGGCACCTGCATCGATTTATCAATCCGGCCACAAACGGGGCGGTCCTGCCAATTCTTCATCTCAACGGCTATAAAATCTCCGGTCCCACCATCCTTGGCCGGATGGACAACAAAGAGCTGCTGGCGCTTTTCACCGGTTACGGCTATGACCCGATAATTCTCGAGGGCGAGGGGATATATGAAAAAGCGATTTCGGTCTTTGAGTCTTGCTATCAACAGATAAAAGAGATCCAAGAAGCAGCAAAAAGAGGAGCAGATAATCTTCCGCGGCCGCCGATGATTATTCTGAAAACTCTCAAAGGCTGGACCGGAATCAAAACACTTAAAGGAGTGAAGATCGAGGGAAATTATCCGGCGCACCAAGTCGTCGCCACCGCCGCCAACACCGACAATCAGGAGCTTGAAGAAGTTGAGAAGTGGCTTAAATCATATAAGTTCGAGGAACTTTTCGATTCCGACAAAGGATTCTCAAACGAGATCAAAGAACTTGTCCCTGATGGCGAACTCAAGATGGGAGACAATCGGCATGCTCTGGGAGGAACCGTGATGAAACCGCTGATTTTGCCCGATGCCGCCAAATTTAGCGAAGACGCCAAAATCCCCGGGACCCTGGGGTCAAGCTCGATGCGCCGAGCCGGAATTTACCTTAATGAGGTGTTCAAACTGAACAAAGACAGCCGCAACTTCAGATTCTTTTCGCCCGATGAGACCTACTCTAATAAGCTGGACGCCATCTTTGAAACAACCGCCCGAGCGTGGATACTGCCAAAAGAAGGCTGGGATAAAGACCTGGCAGCCGACGGCCGGGTCATCGAAATGCTCTCGGAGCACTCTCTGCAGGGTTTGATGCAAGGGTACATTTTAACCGGCCGCCATGCGATCTTCGCCTCATACGAAGCATTTATCCAAATCATTACCAGCATGGTTGACCAGTACGCCAAATTCCTCAAAGTGGCAGCTTCCGATGTGTCTTGGAGGCCCCCCATCCCCTCTCTAAATTATATCCTCACCTCGTCCGGATGGCGGCAGGAACACAATGGATTTTCGCACCAAAACCCGGGCTTTATCACCGACATGCTTCAAAAACCCGGCTGTGCTGTGAGGGTGTTCTTCCCACCGGATGGAAACTCAACGCTGACAGTTTTGAAGGACTGTTTGGAATCCAGAAACAGCATCAACGTGATTGTGGCCGGAAAAACTCTGGAACCGCGCTGGCTGACACCGGAGCTGGCTAAAAAAGAGTTTGATGCCGGGCTGATGACCTGGGATTTCGCCAGCGAGGATGATCCGCACATTGTTTTTGCCGGAGCTGGCGATTACCTAACCAAGGAGTCTCTCGCCGCCATCGCCATCGTCAAAAAAGAATCTCCGGAAATCCGGGTCCGCTTCGTAAACATCCTGGAACTTTCCGCCTTGGGTCTCGGAAGCGAGGAGTGTCGAATCCCCGTAAACTTTGACGAATTTTTTACTCCAGATAAACCGGTAATTTTTAACTTCCACGGCTATCCGGGCGCCCTAAAACAGGTGCTTTTCGACTACGGTAAGGACGAGAGATTCCGGGTCCATGGCTACATCGAAAACGGTTCCACCACCACGCCCCTTGATATGCAAATCAGGAATGGCACCAGCCGTTGGGATTTGGCGATTGAGGCGTTCCAACTGATGAAAGAGCGGGACTTCCTGGACAACAAAAAGGCGGATGCACTGATAAAAAAGTACCAGGAAAAAATGCAAAAGCATCGGCAGTACATCAAAATCCACGGAGTTGATCCCGAGGAAATTGAAAACTGGCAATGGGAAGGAATCAAATAAACTAATGGGCAGCTACCTCATCGTCAACCCGGGCAGCGATTCCAAAAAATATGCGTTCTACAAAGATGGAACGCAGCAGCTCTTCGTCCACTTTGAGCGGGAAGGCAGCAAAATTGTCGCGACTGTAAAAAGGGGTGAACAGTCTCAAAAGTCAGAAGTTTCCCAGAAAGATTACGACTCTTCCCTTGAGTATCTTCTGCAACTGATGGTTAAAGACAAAGTTGTTGCCAAAAAAACCGATATTTCAGGAGCGGGCGTGAGGGTTGTTGCTCCCGGAGATTTTTTTGCGGTCAACAAAATCATCGCCGGCGGATATTTGGAAAAACTGCGAGAAGCAAGTCGGCAAGCCCCGCTTCATCTCAAGCCGATCATATTGGAAATTGAGAACCTTAATCGGGTATTGCCGGATATTCCGATGGCGGCAATTTCCGATAGCGCCTTTCACGCGAATCTCCCCAAACATTCCCGTCTTTATAATCTACCCCAGGAAATGGCGAAAAAGTTTGAGATTTACCGTTTCGGCTACCACGGGATCTCGGCCCAATCCGTGGTTAACAAAATTAAAACTCTTCTTGGAAACATGCCGCCAAGAACCATTATCTGCCATCTCGGCTCCGGTTCCAGCATCCATGCTGTAAAGGAAGGAGTTAGCTTTGACACCACGATGGGTTTCACCCCCCTTGAGGGCCTCACGATGGGAACAAGAATCGGAAACATCGATGCCGGAGCAGTTCTATTTTTGCTGCAAGAATCGGGAATGAGCCCCTCAGAATTGGAAGATTTCTTCAACACCAAATGCGGACTTCTGGGATTGAGCGGCAAGACCGCCGACATCCGCGAGTTGATTGAGCTGGAAAAGACCGGAGATGCCAACGCCCGGATCGCTCTTGATGCCTTTACCTACGCTGTCCTCAAATATATCGGCGCCTATACCGCCGCGCTCGGCGGGCTGGATCTCCTAGTCTTTACGGCAACTATTGGGGAGAGGTCCAGTATTATGCGCGAACGGATCTGCCGCGGCTTGGAAAGTTTGGGAATAATAATTGACGGAGGAAAAAATCAGGAGACGGTGAGCCGGGACGGGTTCCTCGAAAAAAATGAATCTCTGGTGAAAGTCGCGGTGATTGTCAGTGACGAGATGAAGCAAATGGCCGACGAAACGGCCGCCCTGTGCGATTCTAAGCCTTAAAGTTCTCTTCAACCTGTTCCCAGTTAACCACGTTCCACCAGGCCTCGATGTAATCCGGCCGGCGGTTTTGATACTTGAGATAGTAGGCGTGCTCCCAGATATCCAAACCCAAGAGGGGGGTTAGACCCTGGGAAAGAGGTGAATCTTGATTGGGGGTTGGCACGACCGAAAGTTTCCCGTCCCCGCTCTTGACTAGCCAAGCCCAACCGCTCCCAAAAATCGCCGCGGCGGCATCGCTAAATTTCTTTTTGAAATCTTCAAAACTGCCAAATTCACTTTTGACGATACCTTCTAGATCACCACTCGGCTCCCCGCCTACGCTAAAGCTTCGGCGGGCAGGCCCTCCTTTAGGGCCCATCACCTTCCAAAAGAAGGAGTGATTGAAGTGTCCTCCGCCATGGTTGCGCACCGCGGTCCGAATATCTTCCGGAATCGAATTCAGATCTTTGAGTAGGTCCTCCAAGGACTTGGACTGCAGATCAGGATATTTCTCCAGCGCCTTGTTCAGCTTCTCCACGTAAGTGGCGTGATGCTCGCCGTGGTGAATCTGCATCGTCTGGGCGTCGATGTACGGCTCCAGCGCGTCGTAACCGTAGGGAAGCGAGGGAAGTTCAAAAGCCATACAGATTAATTTAACAGATTTACTAATTAAAGGATTTCGAATATCGACCAGTCGCTAGGAGCTGTTATAGTATATATAGTATACTATTAGAGAATGTGGCTAAACTGGGAAAGCTTAAGCAGTTCTATCCTTTAGCGCTTCGAGTATTGGACG
>DATDSA010000028.1:0-32379 GCA_035291485.1 Patescibacteria group bacterium
TCGCGCGCGCTTCCGCCTTCAGCTCTTGGGCGCGCTCCCTCATCGCAGCTAGTTCCTCGTCCGAAAATCCCCCGGACTTCTTGTTAGTTGCTTGCTTATTTTTCATTTATGTTACCTATATCGTATCAAGTTGAGTGGCTCTACCTACTGGAAGACATTATAACCTTCTGGAAGAGTGGGCAATCAGCTAATAGGCTGGGCCCTGCTTATTCCTAGAGTCAAACCATAGGTTAGAATTGAGCTATGGAAGCTTCGGAACAATCTCTGGTAAAAGAGAAATACAAAGAGCTGTTTAACCTGAATGAACAGGCAGTAAACCTTATACATAATCTTTGGGATAAAAATCCGATCAAAATCAGCAATTTGCTCGAAGGCCTAGCAGCCGCTTACTTAGGCAAGTGCTACAAGACGCACAGAGCTACCCTCCTGCTATGTAAAGACGGTTTTGGAGAAGATGCCCTAATACTATGTCGCGGGATGTTCCACCTAATCGTAAACTTCCTTTACATACAAAAAGATGACACTGGGCAGAGGGTCACAAGGTATATGGACTATGAATGGGTCGTCAGGAGAGATACTCTTGAGGCAGTTAAACAGGGAAACCCCGTCAACGACTACATCAGGAAAAGATTGGCAGAAGAAGCTGAAGTGGTTAAGGAGATTTACGAAAACGCGGTCAAAGTCGAACAAAAGTGGGGCTACGAAAGAAGGCTTGCCTGGTCAGACAAATCTATCGAGGGCATGGCCAACGAGGTCGGTTTGGGCTATCAATACAAGACGATTTATGCCCACTTTTGCCAAATAGATCACGCGGGCCCACTTAATACCAACGACTTTGTGAAAGACGATGGAGAAGAAGGGTTCATTATAGCTTCGGGACCAAGTGAACAATTTGTTGACCAGGCATTACTCTTTGCTTTTCAGGTTATATTTCAAATGACAGAGGCTTGGGCAAAGGTTTTCAAAGTTGATATAAGAAGAGAATTAGAAATGTTGACAGACGAGCTTGAGAAAGTGGTAGCCAAGGAGTAAATGAAACAACCACCCAGGGGAGCACAATTCGGAACAATGCGGACGACGAGGGTTGAGTTCTTTAGAGATGCCCTTACCCGATTGGAGAACGAAGCAGGGACAATTATCTCCCTGATAGAGGAGCACAACAGGAGATCCCCAAGAAAGATAGGGTTCTGGGCAGGAATCCGCTTGCTCATGCCAATAGTAGAGGCTGTTGCACATGTAGCTGGGGAAAGCCCCCAAGAATTTCTGGGCGCTCACCTGCATGTCGAGGTTCCAAACTTGATGTGGGACCTTTTCCGCCACTCCCTCATTCACGGAGACTACCCCCACACCGCGAAGTATGGAAACAAAGAAGTAAAGTGGGGCATCTCTTTTTCTGGTATGGAACATGATGTTATGCGGGGCACAAACATGCCATCGGTAGTTGGAGTTGACATACCCACTCTTTACGGAGACTTAAAAGCCTATTTGGAAACCGAGGTGGCTAAGAACGACCAGACACAGGTCGACATTGAAGTGGGAGTGATCTACCATACCCCGAAACCGAATATTGAAGAAGAATTCAATAATCTTTAACAGCTTGGCTTCTTGCCAACAAAAAACTGGCCATTCAGCCAGCCAGAACCTCTTTGGAAGGGTTCGGAGGTATATCATCCGAAGTGTTCCAAAAAGATCCAGTTAAGATTAGCACAGATTATTGACTCTTTAAAGTTCAGCTTAAATTGGATCGTCTCCTACAGTTAGGTTTACTGGATATTTACCAGGATGTTGCAGGCTGTATCGACATTTCCAGTCGCCAGTAGATCGCAAAGGTCTGATTGGTTAAAGTTTTGCCAGTTAATCTTCCCGTAGGTCACTTTGTCAATGTGGTAAACGAGAATGATCTCATCTTTTTTGTTTCCATACTGGTCGGTTACCTCACCGTAATACCAAACGAAAACATCGTAGGCCTTCATGCTAGAGACACCGTAGACAGCCTGAAAAATTGACGATGACAGCTCGCCTGTGGTCCTTACAAGCTGATTTTTGTTAAAGAAACTCTCAACCTTCACACTGACAGTAATCATCTGGGTGCCTTTGGGTCGATCGGGATCGGATTTGTCCATTTCTATGCTAAGGTATTTCATACCACTAGCTTTGCTAGCAGCCCCTGTAAGACTTTCCTCGAGAACCTGCTGATCGGTTTTTGCGGGTGGGTTCTCAGTCTGGTCGTTACTTGAAGGCTTGGGAGTTGGTAATACTGCGACCATCGCGAACAGGACAAAGATGGTTGCAACAAATTTAACCCCCTTGTTCCATGAGGTCTTAGTCCAGATATACCAAATGCCAAAGAGGGGTAGGAATAGGACCGCGATGATAATACCCCACCATTTTTTATACCAAGGTTTGGTAATACCTACTTCTGTTCCATCAACCATCATCCCGATTATACACAATTACACACTATGACTACTGCGTTGTCGTATATCGAGCACAAGAACGAGAATTGGATCGATGCTGAACAAAACCCAATTCACCAAAAAGGCGGCCAAAGCAGTAAGAGGGGCGCGGGAAAAGAGGGGCATTAGTCAGGAGGAGTTAGCGCATCGAGCGGGGCTCTACAGAACCTACATAGGGCACATTGAGAATGGGAGGTATTCCCCAAGCGCTTATGTCCTTTACAAGATAGCCAAAGCCCTAAACACATCGGTGGGCGAACTTTTGAACCCTCTTTAACAAAGAGCAGCTTTCCCGATTTTTCCGACACAATAAAAGCCTGATTTTTCTGACACTTATAAAAAGGAATTTTACAAGAAGGGGCACCTGGGTTATCCTGAGATCACACGGTGGAAAAAGAATTATCCAGACCTTTAAAACGCGTTCTCGATAGGAACAGGCGACTTGCAGCACGATTGGTCGCAAACCCCAGATTCCAAAGCAAGGTAAGTGATCTGAGAAAGAAGTGGGACATACCTCCGCAGGGTTTCGAATCAGAAAAAGCGTGTTCAGATTTTTATGTCAGGCTAATGGAAAGGGCAGACATTTATGATTCTAATCCCAGAAACCCCCATATTAGCTCGCCAATCATCGAGTTCGGAGGTGATCTGACTAGCATTTGTTTAGAGCTAGAATTGCGAGCCGAAAGATGGAAGGATTTTGTGCAAAATTACCTGCTTTATAACCGTCCTGGATTCTTCACATCCAGCGCCGTAAAAGTGGAAGGGGGCATGCGTAGAAATGATGTGAGATTCAATATTATCTCAGACGAAACACAGGACGAATTACTCGCCACTTATCCGATGCTCAAATCACTAAGACAACTCTACGAGCCGAGATCCAAGGTTTCGGGTTGGCCGAAGTTGGAAAGAGACAAGAAGATACATGAACTTTACGAGAAATACAGTAAGGACCCTAAACCAAGGGGGGCTGGGAGCGATTGGCCTTACTCTAAGATTGCGGATGAGCTTTCTAAAGACGATCCCGATTTCAATCTTGGTGCGGAGAATATCAAAAAGATAGTTTCGGATTTCAAGAAACGCATGCGTATCTAGTTTAGATTCTCCCGTTTGAACTCGAATACCCTCTAAGCGGAGGGTTTTTTAATCTCCGTCACGGTGGACGACAAGACCTGCTGGCTTACCACCGTGAGCCAGCAGATTTTGTTTAAGCGAGTAAATCGAATGTCTAAGGAAGCGACGACTGAATACCAAAAAATCTGCGAGGAGATTTTCGGGACCGAGCTTAGTCTTGACCAGGCTGAGGCTGAAGCAGCGCGGATGTTGCGCCTGTTCCAAATTATCTGCATGCCGACAGAGAAAATCATGAGAATTCTTCGGTGCGAGGAAAAAGATGAATACAGAAAGTGAACAAAACATAAAAAGGATGTTTTTGTGCCCCAGATTTAAGGCCTGTTCTTGCCCCCAATGTCCACTGGATGAGCTATTTTCACTACGGGCTAGGTTAAACGACGAGCCAGTTTGTCCTTACCTAACAAATAAGAAGGGGCGGCGGATTAGACCAATTCCGCAGGCGTTAAAGCAGTTCCTCAAACCCGCAGGCGATGGTCGTTTTGAGAGCATTTTTGAAAAAGCTCCTCCAGAGGTGCGAAAGGGTGGGGTGTGAGATGGACATCAACATCAACCTGATCCAAATAGAAATAAAAATTGCCATCGCGGATGCTGGAGATACCATTGCTTTCGCCGAGGTGCATTTTAAGAGTGGGGGTGGGGAAAGCTTTATTGTGAGAGGCTACAGGATTCAGAGACGACCTTGGGGCCTGGATGTTAAGGCTCCAGCATATTCCAGCAGAAAAGGCTACAGCACTGCCTTCGTGATAGAGCCTACTGAGATGTGGTATCAGCTCAAGGAGGCCATCCTGACAGCGTATAAAGCTTCTGCTGGGCCAGAAAATTTGGAAAACATCGATCCAGATGAGATACCTAAAAGTCTAGGAAATTAGACAAAGTAACTATTAACAGTAACAGTATGGTAACTAGTAACCATCAATAGTAACTAGGTTTCCATATAAGTAGAAAAAGTAACAATGTTTCAAAGAATCTTGCCAAGACTGCGGCCTGATAAAGTGTGAAAAAACAGGCGGAATTTTGTCGAAAAACAAGGAAAATGAATCGATTAAAATCGGTGGAAAATGGTATAAAAATGAAAACTTACATTAGCAAACAGTAGGGGGTAGAATTAATGCACACGCAGTATTCATAGTTATGGATCAGGAAACAGGAAAAAAATACATTCTCTACGCGCGAAAATCCTCCGAACAAGAGGAGCGGCAAGCCTTGTCGATCGAATCCCAAATAAAAGAACTACGAGAAAAATTTGAAAACCTACAAATCGTAGAAGTCTTGCAAGAATCCGCAAGCGCCTTTAAACCCCACAACCGCCCGTTTTTTGAGGAAATGTTAAATCGTATCGGAGCAGGAAAGGCTGACGGAGTAATAGCCTGGCACCCAGACAGACTTTCACGAAACGAAGTGGATGCTGCAAACCTAACCTACATGATTAGAACTGGCGAGCTAAAAGACCTTAAGTTTGGCTCTTATCTTTTTGATAACTCCCCTGAGGGGATATGGATGCTACAAATGGCTCTTTCACAATCACAATACTTCTCGGCCAAGCTAGGAAAGGATGTGAAGCGTGGGTTGAGAGCAAAGGCAGAAAAAGGTTGGTTCCCTGGGGTTGCCCCAGTAGGCTACATAAACAACTTTGAGAAAGATAAAGGCGAAAGGGACATTAGCCCAGACCCAGAGAGGTTTCCACTTTTAAGGAAATCTTTTGATCTGGTGTTGGCAGGAAACTGCACACCAGCCCAGGCGCTAAGAATATTGAACGAAGATTGGGGATTTCGGACCATTAAAAGAAAGCGTAGTGGTGGGAAGGCGCTTAGCAGGAGCGCTTGGTATCAAGTGCTCGCAAACCCATTCTATTACGGAGATTTCGTTTTTGACGGAGAACATTACATCGGAAAACACGAGCCGCTTACCACCGAAGGAGAGTTTTGGAGGATTCAAGACATCCTGGGAAAGAAAGGTAAGCCAAGACCTCGCACCCATAAATTTGCCTTTAGTGGGATGATCAGATGCGCGAGGTGTGGAAGTTTAATGGTTTTCGAAGAAAAAACTAAACACTACAAACTAACCAATAGAACCGCGAAATATACCTACGCTTATTGCTTGGGACGAAAGAAAGGCGTTTGCGACCAGTCTGGTGTAACATTGTTCGATCTGGAAAAACAAATCATCGGCACGCTAATCAGCATCCAAATACCAGAAGCATTTAAAATATGGGCTCTAAAATATCTAAAAGAAGCCCACCTTAAAGACTCGCAAGACAGGAAGCAAGTTTCCTTGTCTCTCCAGCACCTATACAACGATACGAAAAGTAAGCTAGATAAACTTGTGGATCTGCGAATCAGCGATCGGATAAGCGACGAAGAATATCTAGGCAAAAGAGAAACATTCAAAAGGGAGCTATCACAATTAAAAGAAAAAATCGACTCGGAAGATAGTAGAGGTGAGAACTGGATAAAACTAACTGAGAGGACATTTGATTTCGCGACTAAAGTAAGAGAACGATTTGAGATGGGAAGCTTGCAGGACAAGAAGGAGATAGTGTCTATCGTAAGCAACGACATAAAGTTGGACGATGGAACTCTAGAGATCTCCCTTACAGAGCCATTTCTGACCATGAGTAAGGGCTTCAACAAACAAGAACTGTTAGAACCTGTGAAATTGCCTACAACTATCGAGGAAAGGCCAGATTTACGACCCCAGAATCTAAATTGGCTCCCCGGGATGGATTCGAACCATCGACCTAGCGCTTAACAGGCGCGCGCTCTACCACTGAGCTACCGGGGAACGAAGGGCTCGTCCCGAAGTTACCCGGAAGGTCAGCGGCTAGGTCGCCTAAGGCGACCGTCCCACTGAGCTACCGGGGACCGTGCACTAATTATATCCGAAGATCTTCAAAACAAAAAACCGAGACTTTTTAGGGTCTCGGTTAAGCAGAGCAAATCGCCCGAACCGGTAGAAGATCGGGGTTCGGATCATCCAGGTTGATGAGCACTCTCTCCCCATCGCGCACCTTCACACCCAGCAGAATCCTTAGAAGCTCTCGGGCGACAAACTCCGCTGGAGTAGAATGACGCGCCGGCGGATATTCCGCCAGGGAAAGCAGAAGATCAGACAACCGCCATTCGGGGTTGGAACCGGCCAGAAGAAACGGGATGGCGATATCGCTGAGAACCCGCAGAATATCTCCGGTCGAAACGTGCTCGGGGAGAGTCGCCGTGTAGTTGCCCACCAGCACCCGCAGATCTTCCATCAAACCCCCCTCTTCATTGAAACGACCCTTCGCGTACAGAATGATCTGACTCGCCGGATGGGTTTCCACCTTCGCACCCTCCTTTCCCTTCTAGGCGCAATTTTAAGATAGGAACATCTAAGAGTCAAATCTGATTCAGGACTCGAGGCTGTTTCGCTTGGCGATCCGGGCGTAGACCCGCGCCGAGGGGCGAACGATCCGCTCCATGGTTTCGTAGTTAATTTCCACCAGCCCGAAACGCGGTTCAAATCCTTTCGCCCACTCGAAATTGTCCAGCAGGGACCAGTGGAAGTAGCCCCGCACATCCACCCCCTCCTGAAGCGCACGCCAAACGGCGAAGAGGTGATCGGCAATGTAATCCGCCCGCTGGTCGTCATCGGCGTCGGCGATCCCGTTCTCAGTGACGTAGAGAGGAAGTCCGATTCCCTTGAGTTGGTTCAGGACTTGATAGAGCCCCTGGGGGTAGACCGCCCATCCCAGATCACTCTTGGGTAAGTTTATTACTCCACCAATTGGTCGATAGTAGTTGACGCCGATGAAGTCCTGTTTCCCCGCCCAATCAATGCTCCGCCGGTCCAGGTGAAGAAGGACCCGGTCGATCCCCGGCACTTTGAACGGGGTGAGGGCGTGCGCCAAACCCACCCGCGCGTCCGGTTGGATGTTGTGGATGATGGGATAGGCCAGCTGATGCGCCTGGAGCAGGTGCTTCAGCACCACCGCAGCGGAAAGCGGGTCGCGCTTTCCCGGCAGCCACCGACCCCAGAGATATCCTTCGGCGGCGACGACCGTGGGTTCGTTGATTGTGATCCAGAAATCGCAGAGATCTGCCAGCCGGGTCACCAGATAGCGCACGTAAGAGGCGAAGTAGCTCGGGGTGGCAGGATTTTCCCATCCCCCGCGTTTGAAGACCCAAAGCGGGTTGGTGAAGTGGTGCAGGGTCACCAAGGGTTTGATTCCCCGCTTCTTCAAAGCCGTCAAGACCTGCCGGTAGTGCGCCACCTCCCGCTCGTCAAAACGGCCTTTCTCCGGTTCAATCCGCGCCCACTCAATCGAGAACCGGTGCGCATTCTGGTTAAGAGACTTGGCCAGGTCAAAATCCTCCTCGAAGCGCCGGTAGTGGTCGCAGGCGGCGCCGGCTTTGGGGGAAGAGAGCGTCTCCCAATCGGAGTTGCGGTTGCCGCCCTCAACTTGATAGGCCGAGGTCGCTGCGCCCCAGAGAAATCCTTTCGGGAAGGGCTTCATTTCGCCCACAGCTCCTTTGCGGTCTCAATGAAATCCGAAGCCCCCAGTTTTTCCCGAGCGTAGAACCACCACTCCGCTCCCCAGAGGTAGAAGCGGCTGAAACCGGTGGAACGGGCGAAGGCGATGTTGGTGCGCAGCTGGTCCGGAGAGAGGCTGATGTACTGCTCTTCTCTGGACATCTCGGTCAGCGATTTTTTTCCCCATGGTTCCGCCTGTAGCTCACTCACGAAAACGGTCTTGAAGCGGCCGATCTTTTGGTAGAAGTTGGCTTTAATTCGGTAGTACCACTGGGGGAAAAACAGGCGGTAGCTGATGTAGAGCTTGGTTAGGCTCTCGTCGTAGATCATTCGGTACATGGAGATCCCCAGGTTCTCCGATACTCCCGAGACCTCCAGCCAACTCGAGATCTCCCCACTGTCGGTCAGAAGAACCGGGTGAGCCGGGTCCAGCGCGACCACGCTCGCAATCTCTCTTTCGAGGAAGGAGCGGTCCAGCTTGGGGCACTCTCCAAAAAAGCCGACGAAGGGCTCGTTCTCTACCTGCCAAAACTCCAGGACGGGGTTCTCTCGGTAGCGTTCCACCACGGCGGCGACCAGCGCCGCCACCTCCTCCTGCTGTTCCTTTTCCGAAATGGATGTCGCCCAATCCGGAATGTGGCACTCCGGCCAGCGCGGCAGCCGCCGCCCAACGGCGAGGATAACCGAAACGCCCCTTCTCTGGGCTTCGGTCATCTGAAAATCGAGCACCGAGAAATCAAAATGGTCCCGCTGCGGCTCAACCGTGTCCCAAAACGCCACCAACCGAAGATGATCCACACCAACTTCATCGAGTAGCGACAGGTAGGTTTTTTTCCAATCCAAACCCAGGCTCTCAGCGTAGGCGGCGTCAAAGGAAGCGCCCCATTTTATTTTGGGAGCCGCACCGCCCTGGCCGAAAAGGAGATAAGCCGTCAGCACCAAAACGGCAGAAACTCCAAAAAAACCGAGAAGTATTCGTGAGATTAACTTCAGATAAAATCGTTTCTTATCCATAGACTATCTTATGGTCATAAAGTAAAGACCGAAGCCAATGGCGATGATTGCCAGCGCCTTCTCGGCCTTCTGCCGCAGGGTGGTCGTTTCCTTCAGCTGGGGAAAATAACGCACCAGCGTGAGGGATAAAATAAAGAGAAAGGCGTACTGCACCCCCTGAGTCGCCCCCACCAGCGCCGCGCTTCCCAAAGAGATCGCGTAGTTCTGTAGCAATCCCCCCAACCCACCCAATCCCTGGTTGAAAAGAAACGGCACGGGCGCGGTTCTGGGCGCCTTTTTTGTTGCCCAATAGATGCGGCGGAAGTTCTCGGGAATGATAATGATGGTGAGCGCTCCCAGGACACTGCCGATTCTTGTCCAAAAGAGCCCATTCAGAAAAGGCTCGGCGAGAAAAACAAAGCGCATCAGGGAAAAGGAAACGGCGAAGAGCGCTGCCGCCACTGCCGCGTGATTGAAAAGCTCAAAGGTGAAGGCTTTTCTAATATTTGCCCTCAAGGAAACGGCGGCCCCGCCCAGAAGCAGGATGAAGAACCCCAGCAGCTGGAAGAATCCGAGAAACTCGTTCAGAAAGATGACGCTCAGGACCAGGGTGAACACCGGGATCAACGCTCCCGTAGAGGTGATTACCCGGGAGGCGTCGTACTCCTTGAGCGCGCTGTAGAAGGACCAGAGGGCGTAGACGCCAGCCACTCCCGAAACCAGGGCCGCAAAGAAGATCCGCCGATCGGGAATGTTCACCACCCCGAAGGGAAGGAGAACCACTGCCGCCACACTCAGAATTCCCACAAAAAAGGCGTAGGCCCGGGGAGAAACGATCGAGGTCTGGAGGAGAACCTTGTCAATCAGACCCGCCAGAGCCAAAAAAAGGTAGGCGACTAGGGCCGGTATAAGGAAGGCAGGCAAATCCATCAAGAAATAAGATTACAAGATATAGGATATCGGAGGCAAGGAAAACTAGAGGTAATCCTTAATAAGCTTGGAGCGGGAGGGGTGGCGAAGTTTGCGGATCGCTTTGGCCTCAATCTGGCGAATCCGCTCGCGAGTCACGCCAAATTCCCTTCCGACCGCTTCCAGCGTGCGGGGTTTACCATCGCGCAGGCCAAAACGCAGTTCAATTACTTTTTGCTCCCGGGGAGAGAGCGTTCCCAGAACCTCCAGCAACTGCTGCTTGAGAAGCTCCTTGGAAGTGTCGTCGGTGGGGGCGGAAACCTCTTCATCGGCAACGAAATCTTTGAGCCGAGAATCTTTTTCTTCGCCGATCGGCGTCTCCAGAGAAGTCGGCCGCTGGGAGACTTTGATGATCTCCCGCACCTTTTCGACTGGAAGTTCCAGCTCCTTAGAGATCTCGTGGGGGGTAGGTTCGCGATCGAGTTTTTGCTCCAGTTGCCGCTGCACCCGATGGAATTTGTTGATCGTCTCGATCATGTGCACCGGAATCCGAATTGTCCGCGCCTGATCAGCGATCGCCCGGGTAATTCCCTGCCGAATCCACCAGGTCGCGTAGGTGGAGAACTTGAACCCCCGCTTCCAATCGAATTTCTCGACCGCCCGCATTAGGCCAATGTTCCCTTCCTGGATCAAATCCAGGAACGAAAGACCCCGCCCCAGGTATTTCTTAGCGATGGAAACCACCAACCGCAGATTCGCCTTGGTGAGCTTGTCGCGGGCGGTGTCGCCAATTCGGGCCAAGGACTTCATTTTCTCGCGGGTGGGGCGGCCCATTCGGGAAGTTGCTCTTTTCAGCCGCCAGACCGCCGCTGTTCCTTTCTCAATTTGCTGGGCGAGAGTAACCTCGTCCGCCTTGGTCAGCAGAGGGGTTCGGCCGATTTCCCGAAGATACATTCGCACCGGATCGGAAGTGACGGTCACGTCGTGGGCGGCCTGAACCTCTAGTTCCCGCTCGACTTCTTCCGGTGGAGCTTCCTCCTCGGCGGTCTCAAAAACATCCACCCCCTCCTCGATCAGGAGGGTGTAGAGGTCATCCAGCTTCTCGATATCCTCTTCGGCCTCGGGAAAGAATTCCAAGACCTCTTCCTGGGTGACGTAACCCTCTCTTTTGCCTTTTTCCAAAAGTTTTGCGACTAGCGGTGAATCTTTAAGCGTTGTTGCCATGGTGAATTTGCATCAGCTCGATCTTTTCGTTGAGCTTTTCAAGCTCTTTTTCCGAGCGCCGGATCCCCGGGGCATTCTTGGCTTTTTCCGCCCCCTTGATCTGCGCCACCAACTCTTTGCGCTCCTTCTGCAGGCGGACGAGCTTAACACTCTTAGCGGCGTAACCGAACTCCTCTTCCAACTGGTCCGGAAGAAGATCACCTAGAAAGGGGGCAAGTGCCGCTTCCTGCAGAGCCTCTTGGGAATTCTCATCCAGTTTAACAGAAAAATTCTCCAGACGAAATCGCTTGATGCTCTTAAGATAATTCCGCAGAGAGGAAATGACGAGAGTCAATCGCGGATCGGTGATATCACCCTCGGCGATCTGTCGCGCGGCCGCCCTAATCCGTTCCGGCGGGAGCGCAAAGAGAAGGGCGGTGAGGTAGAGCTCCTTCTTACTCGCTGAAACCCGCGGTGAGAGCGGGGCGGCCCCGGTCGCGCTCGCCTCTTCCAACGGCTCTTCCTTCTCGAGCTGGCGCCAGAGAACATCCTCCTCGATCTCGATTGCCTCCGCCAGCCGAGAAAGATAGGCGGCCTTTTCCACTTCGTTCGCCAAGCTCTTCACCACCGGAAGAATTTCGACCGAGATGGCTTTCTTGCCGGCCGGTGTTTTCAGATCAAAACGCGAGAGGGCCGAACTAAGGTAAAAGTCAAAGAGAGGCGGCGCGGAGCTGATCAGCTTTTCGAATCCCGCCCGGTCCGCCAGGACCGCCTCATCGGGGTCTTTACCTTCCGGAAGGAGTACCGCCGCCACTTCCAGCCCCGCTCCCAGCGCCAAGAACAATCCCTTCTTGGTTGCTTCCAATCCGGCAGCATCGCGGTCAAAACAGATGATCAACCGCTTGGCAAACTTCGCCATGGTGACGATCTGAGAGGTGGACAACGCGGTTCCCTTGGTAGCGATCACATTCTTGATCCCCTCCTGAAAGAGAAGAATGGCGTCCATCTCCCCCTCGACCAGGATGGCCTCTCTCTTCTTTTTGATCTCTGTTTTGCCGAGGTCGAGATTAAAAAGGTAGTGCCCTTTTTCGAAAACGGGGGTTTCAACGGTATTGATATATTTCGGTTGATCATCACCAAGAGTTCGGCCCGCAAAACCGGCAACCTTTCCCAGGGAAGAACGCAGTGGATACATCACCCGCCCACGGAAGAAATCAAAGTAGCCCCGGCCACCCTCTTTCCGGACCGCCAGACCGGATTGGAACAGCTCGGTGAGGCTGTAACCTTTCTTTAGCAGGTAGCGGCCCAGACTATCCCAAGAAGAAGGAGCATAGCCGATCTCGAAATCCTCGATCGTTTGGTCCTTCACACCGCGGCTCTTCAAAAATTCTTTCGCTTTTGAACCAATTTTGTGATCAGTTAGTAGAAAGTGGTAGTAATCGGCTGCGAGGCGATTCAGTTCCAGCAATTTCTCCTTGCGCTGTTCCTCCGGACTCTCTTTTCGGGAGATGAGCTTCACTCCGGCCCGCTTCGCCATCTCCTTCAGTGCCTCGCCGAAGGAAACTCCCTCCATTTTGCCGTAGAAAGAAATGACATCGCCGCCCTCGCCGCACCCAAAGCACTTAAAAATCTGAAGCTGGGGGGAAACCATGAAAGAGGGGGTTTTCTCAGAGTGGAACGGGCAAACGGCTTTGTAATTCTTGCCCGATTTCTGAATCGGGAAATAAGAGGAAACAACTTCAACAATGTCGAGCTTTCTTTTAACCTCCTCGATTTGGTCTAGGGGCATCTTGTATCTATTCTATCGCGGCAGGAAATAAAAAAGTATCTCAGGCAAGCAGGTAACCACCGTCCACAACGATCTGCGAACCGGTCATATAGGAGGAGGCGTCGGAGGCCAGGAAGAGCGCCACCTTGCCGATATCGTCCGGCTCACCCATCCGTCCCATTGGGATTTTGGCCATGAATCCCTTGAGCATCGCGTCCATGTCTACACCCTTGGGGACCTTCATCTTGGACTGGGCCGCGGCCACTCCGGGAGTTTGGATCCCACCGGGAGCGATGGCGTTAACCCAAATCTTGTGGGGGGCCAGCTCCAGGGCCACATTTTTAGTGAATCCCCAGACTCCGTGTTTGGAGGCGTCGTAGTGGGCCAGACCCATGGAAGACGGGTGAAGAGCATCGATGG
The DNA here is from genome assembly GCA_035291485.1 of Patescibacteria group bacterium. GTDB lineage: Bacteria > Patescibacteriota > WWE3 > 9FT-COMBO-53-11 > 9FT-COMBO-53-11 > 9FT-COMBO-53-11. Next base: position 13,387 of record DATDSA010000028.1, read on the forward strand.
AAGTGATATTGATGATTTTTCCTCCCTTTCCCTGGGAGATCATCTGGGTGGCCGCGGCCTTGACGCAGTGGTAGACACCCCGGAGGTTGATATTCATCACGCGGTCCCAATCCTCATCGGTCATCTCCATCACTAGGACGCTGGGGTAGACGCCGGCATTGTTGACGAGAATATCCAGACTACCGAAGGTGGAAACGGAAAAGGAGACCATCGCCTCCGCGTCGCTCTTGTTGGAAACGTCGCAGCGCACCGCGGCGACCTTATAACCCTTGCTCTTTAGCTCTTCCGCGGATTTTTTGGCGTTCTCCTCGCTGACGTCGGCGATGACCACGGCGGCGCCGGACTCGGCCAAACGGGACGAGATTCCCAAACCAATCCCGGCCGCTCCGCCCGTAACGATTGCGGTTTTGCCGGAGAGGTCGAGTATCTTAGAAACGGGGATCATTCATGGTAAATATAACAAAATTTGAGGGGGGTTATCGAAGCTCAGCGAGTTTCCGTTCGATTCCGGCGATCTTGGTCGCCGTAATCTGAACCTCTCCGCTTCTAGCTTGCTCTAGCGCATCTGAAAGAAGAAGCCGGTTCACGCTCTGCCAAATCTCTCTCAGATCCCGTTCCCCGCCCCGGGCGGCCAGTTCTAAGGTCCGGGCGGAGAGTGGCAAGAAGCGGATTCCTTCAGTTTTCTCGCGTTCGCGTTTCTTCGTGTGCACCGTCGGATCTTTGGAAACACTGATGTCTACCGGAACCAATCGGCCGGTGAGGGGATTAAAAATTTTAAAATCGATTCCTTTTTCGAAATCTTCTTTGGGGGAGGAACGCATCGCCGCGATTCGGCCCTCGGCGATCATTTTCTCGGCCCGCGCCGGCTCCGGTTCTCCCTTTAGAGGTTCAACCCCCAACTTGCCCAGGGTGGTTTCAAAGTTCTCCTCGGCCTTGTGCCCATACTCGCTTCTCCATCCCGAGAGAACCTCCTCCGGTATTCCTCCTGCTTCGGCGGTATTTAGTGCTGTCATTTGAGCAAAGCGAAAATGCTAGGTTTGTTTCTTTTCAAGCCGTCCATTTTAGTTAATGGCGGAGGCGACAGGATTCGAACCTGTGAGGGCTTGCGCCCAACCGATTTTCGAGATCGGCGCCTTAGTCCACTCGGCCACGCCTCCCCATCTGCTCTATTATAATGGGAGTATGCGGCTAAAACATCTTTTCCCCATCCTCGGCTATTTCCTCCTGTTGGGGGTGGGGGTGGGCAACCGGTTTGCCTCTCCCAAGGAGATAGTTGCTGAAGAATCCTGGGGACTTTTCGCGGCGGTCCCGCCGGCGGAAGCCACCCAGGGAAGCGTGCTAGGAGCAAGGAACGCCTTCAATCCCAGCGAGATCATCCTCCCGATCGTCGGTGATATGGTTCTGGCCCACGTCAACAAGGTCTACGCCTTGCCGGCGAGCTACGTTCCCCCCGGTCTCACCAGGATCACCAGCATTCCCAGCTCGGGGACGGAATACCTGCGCGCCTCTGTTCTTCTCTATCTCTACCCGCTCTTCATCGCTGCAGAAAACGCTGGGTTCAATCTTTCGGTAGTTTCGGCCTATCGCTCCTACGCCACCCAGGTAGCGACCTTCAACTATTGGGTCAGCCGGTACGGCTACAGCGCCGCCACGACCGGGTCGGCCCGGCCGGGGCACTCCGAACACCAGCTCGGCACGGTGGTGGACCTTGGCCTGGTGGGAAATTCGGACTTTGGGAACTTCACCGCCAGCCCCGCCGCCGGTTGGGTCGCCAAGAACGCTTCCAAATTCGGCTTCACGGTTTCCTACCAACCCGGGAAAGAAAGCATTACCGGTTACATTTGGGAGCCTTGGCATATTCGTTGGGTTGGGGTCAAACTAGCTACCAAACTATACAAAAAAGGGCTAACACTGGAAGAATATCTTAGGCAATAGGTTTCTGTGAATAAAAAAAGCGGGCGAGGTCATCGCGCCGCTTCGGCATTAAACTCTGCGAGTTTCATCCAATAGCTTTCGTCCCAAAAACCACGCGCCGCCCCTGAAGTGGAAGGGAGGACGAAAATCAGGGTGTCTCCAACCCCCTCCTCCTGAAGCCCGTATTCAACCGGCCGGCCGAGAAACACCGCTGCCGCTTTCTTGCCATTAAAGGCGAGGGCTTTCGGAGTAAAACTAACGATCTTTGCCCTGAAGCCGTCAACATCGAAGTTCTCGGTCCGCAGTTCTGCATCATTGACGGACCGTAACTTAACGAGGTCGGTTAACCCTAAGCCGTGTGTTGACAGTTTACGGAAATCTTCCGGCCGAAAAACCTCAGGGACAAAGCCGAATTTTTTGAGTGTTGGCCAGAATTGATTTCCCGGCCCGGCGTAATAGCAGCCTCGTTTCGCGGATCGTTCTCCAACGGCGGTTCCACAAAAGACGATTCTCAACCCGACTTCTAATACATCCGGTAGAATCACGTCTCGCGCCTCCCTTACTATTGGAGTGTCACCTTCAGGATAATGGATAAAAAATAAAGGTCAAGGTTTGGAATGGTGCGCCCGAGAGGATTCGAACCTCTGACCTCTGCCTTCGGAGGGCAGCACTCTATCCAACTGAGCTACGGGCGCCTGGTACATGGCGGAGGGGGCGGGATTTGAACCCGCGAACCCTTGCGGGTAACGCGCTTTCCAAGCGCGCGCACTAGGCCACTATGCGACCCCTCCTAAAATCTGGCGGTGGGAGGAGGATTCGATTAGTGCTAAGCACTATTCCTTAGGAATTCTCCGGTCCCACATGGCGGAAGGGGTGGGATTCGAACCCACGAGAGAGACAAGCTCTCTATCGGTTCTCAAGACCGACGCTTTCGTCCGCTCAGCCACCCTTCCTGGTGAGGACGGTGGGAGTTGAACCCACAACCTTCAGCTCCGCAAGCTGACGCTCTGTCCAGTTGAGCTACGTCCCCAATGATTAAAGAATCGTTCTAATTATAACCGAAGGGTGAGAAAAACGGGCTACTCCAAGGGAAACCGGCGGGAGACTTCGACCGAAATCTTCTCCATCAGGTCTTCCTTGGCCTGCTGCTGGTGGGGAAGATGGTTGCGCAAGACGTCCGTGATGTCTTCCTTACTCACTCTTCCGAGGAGCAGGTAAAGGCGGCCCGGAAAGGCCGCTTTGGTGTCGACGTGCAGAACGGTCTGGCCGGCGTGCTCCGCAAACCAGAACTCCTTCAAGTGCTCCCACTCGTAATCGTGGCCGTGCATCCGGATTCCCCGATTGGTAATGAGATATTTGGTGATTTTGGGGGTACTCGAATTCAGAGTCCACTGCAGAAATCCAAAGGACGCCAACACCCCGGCTAGAAGGAACTCCTTAAAGAAAATCGCCACGGCGGCGAGAACGCCGAGAAGGGTAAAAAGGTTTTTGAAATAGGTTTTTCCCCTCTTAACGTAGAGGCGTTCCGGCGCCTCCCACTCCAAGAGGGTTCTCTCCTCGAGATCCTGCTTGTCCGGCATTAATCCAAGAATAGCAAAATCAATAGCACATGTTCCAAGCCGGATGGTCTTTGTGGATCAGGCGCAGAACGGAAGCCTTGGCCTCTTTCGTAAAATACGGCTCGGGACAAGAACGCTCCCGGCCGGGCGGAATAACCCCGAAATCGACGTGCGCTCCGCTCCCCCCGTGAACCAGATTACCGACGATATCCCCCTGTTTTACCTCGTCGCCGTCCTTCACGAAAATGTTGGCCGCCTGCCGGGGGCCGACCGCATCGGCGCCCGAGAAAGTCTCAAAGTTATAGCAAACCAAATAATCGTTGTGGCCGATGCAGAAACCGTAATGCCAACCCTGCTGGTTGTTTTCTTGCTTGTAGTTCGAGTTAGTGATCTTGCCATCGGCAACGGCCTGAAACGGCACCAAATCTTTTTTGGTCATGAAATCGATGCCGGCGTGCACGAACCCCCAAGGAGCCCCGGCCGAGTTGCTGAAGGCCTCGTTGATGGAACTTATCTCGCTCTTATTCACGTAGGGTGTAATTATCGTCAGGCCGGTTTCGGGATTGTCCTCGGATTGATCCTGTTTAGGGCTGGAAATCTTTTGATAGTACCAAACGCCGACACCGGCGATTACCACCGATCCCACCACGATCGCCAGTATTAATATTTTGGAAAATCCTCTTTTCTTATCCTTCAATGGCGGAGGGGGTGGGATTCGAACCCACGTGAGCCTTTCGGCTCAAGGGTTTAGCAAACCCTCCCGATGGACCACTCCGGCACCCCTCCGTAACTATTATTCTAACCTACCCTCAATCTTGGGCGAAAGCTAAAACCCAGACCTGCCCGGCGCCGGCTTTTTTGAGCGTCCGCGTCGCTTCCCGCGCCGTCGCGCCGGTGGTGACAACATCATCCACCAAGAGAATATCCCTGCCTGCGCAGGCAGGCTCGCCGTGGAGTTCGGCCGAAATGGCAAAAACTCCGCGGACATTCGCTTGCCTCTCCGATCGAGTAAGAGAAACCTGCGAGGAAGTATCCCGGACCCGGCGCAGAAGATCAGGCCGAAACTCCAGCCGCAGATCCTCTCCGAGAGCGCGAGCGAGAAGCTCGGCTTGGTTGAATCCCCGCGAACTCTTGCGCCAGAAGGAAAGGGGAATCGGCACCACCTGGGCCTGCGGCCCGAATTCAATTCCCATCTCATGGAGCTCACCAATCAGAAGTCCCGCCATGATCCTAGCCACCGCCCGCAGGCGCTTGTACTTCAGTGCCTGCACCAGGCAGCGGGCCGGTCCCCGATAAGGAAAGGCGGCCAGAAATCGCTCCGGCGACCACCGGCTCCGGCAGATCGGATGAGTCGTCCCGCCAACGGCGGGGCGATCACAGACGATGCAGTTCAGGCGCTCCAACGGCGCCATCTCCGCCGCACAGTTGTTGCAGAGAAGTTTGCCCCCGGCCCCGCAGGAAACGCAGCGGGTAGGGAAGATAAATTCCAACAATCTCGGCAGAAGGTGAACAGGCATTAGGCGAATAGTAATATGAGCAAATCAAAAAGTAAAATCGGTCTCGACCGTTATAGTATATGGTTTAAAGATATATACTATAACGAACCTAATCTATGTTAACTCCCAAACAGTTAAATGTTGGCTATAAACCTATCTGATAAATTTTGGTGCCGACGAGGATGTAGAGGAGCTTCTCGTTGCTGGAGACCCAGAGATCGGTGGCGCCGGCGAGGACGTCTCCCTTGAACTGGCGGAGGAAGCTGCCGCTCTTTTCCAGGACCACGACTCGATTCTCTCCCCGGTCTAGAACGTAGAGGTTCTTTAGCTGTGGTTGAGTAAATATCTTAATCGGTTCTTTGAAAGGGGTCGAGAGGTTAGAAACCGCGAACGGAACCTGCTTACCACCCGCCAGCCGGGTGACCAGGCCATCGGAGCCCAGCAGCCAGATCTCGCCATCGATCGCCATGTCCACCACTCCCGTCATCGGCACGGCCTCCTTCATCCAGTTCTGGGCGCGGGCGTAACCTCCCGGGAGGTTCCAGAACTTGTAGATCTGTTCCTCGTCGGGAACAAGCAGATAGATGTTGCCGAGGTAAGTGTCGATCGCGATCGCCTTGTTCATCCGATCGAAACTGATGGGCTCGTCCACGGCCCCACCCTTTATTTTTATCCGGTAGACCTGGTCCGCCCCCCGCAGGAATAGGTACTCTCCTTCCGCCACAAAATCCTGCGCACCCGCAATTTTTCCCTCTCCCAAGGCGGTGGCCGAAGGAAGGGCGCTGGAGAATTTAATCGAAAAGACCGCCCCCCGCGTGCTTTCCAGAGCGAAAACCGTCGTCGAACCCGAACCGGCCAGCGCCAATCCCTGCGCCCCCTCCGCCTGCAGGTTGAGGTCGTACTTCAGGTTTTCCTCTCCCACCGGAGTGATCTTTTCAATCGAATTGACCAGGTCGGCGGACCTCTTCAACAGTGCGTCCACCTTGGTGGTATCAGGAGAGAGCTCCCGCGCCTGTTCCAGGTCAGCGGTGGCGGCATCCACCAGCTCCCGCGCCCGCTCGTTGGAGAGTCCGACCAGCCCGTCGGCCTCGTCCAAGCTCTGGGTCGCCTCCGCCAGCAGCCGGTCGAACTCGGCCGCGCGGGTCTTTTTGGCCTGCTGCCAGGTGGTGAAAAGAACCGAAACTACGAGAATGAGGACCAGAGCAGCAATCACCTTTGGCAGAGAGAAGCCCTTGATCTTTGGCAGGTGGAACCCGCCGCGGGCGGGCTTCTTCTCCAGCTCCTGTTCAACGGTCACCAACTCTTTGCCGATGGTTTTGATCTCCTCCTGCCGCTCCTCGGCCAACTCCTCTCCGTGGGAAATCCGTTTCTTCCAAGTGGCGGTAATTTTTTCTTTGAGCTGCTTCGGAGTGCGCACCGCCTGCGCCAGCTGCTTGGCTTGGCGGCTGATCCAGGCCCCCGCTCCGGAGATCTTCCCCCAGAACTGGCGGGCGGAGCGGGAACGAGCGGCCGCCACTTCGCGAGCCTCACGAGAACTAGCCAGGGTCAGCAGGAGAGCGGCGAAACCAGGGATTTTTTCTCCGGAAGAAAACTGCTTCTCCAGGAATTCTGTCCGAGGGAGATCAGCCGGGGGAAAGTTTCGGGCAAAGACCGGAGAACCCAGAACAACGGTGTCCCCCTCCTCCATGATCTGGGAGGCGACCGTTACGCCTTCTTCTCCAGCCAGCAATTCTTGGGTTTCGGTGCCGCGGCGGAGATAGAGAGCCGGCTTGCCCATCCGCGCCAGATAGGCAACCTCGCCGCGGAACGCCACCGCCCCCAGCTCAAGGGTCGCGGCGGGGGAAAGGTGTTGGAGTTTGTCGCGGACGGCGTAGACTGCACGTTCCAGGGCCGAAACCGGAGTCTCATCCTCGGGGGCGTAGTACTCTTCGGAAAGAGTGTCCCAGATCAGCTGGCCGGCGATGGCGGCGTCCTCACCGGGGTCGATCTTCAGGTCCACAACCGCAAAAATACGCCCCCTCTCGGGGGGATAGTCTTCGTGGGGGGTAGCGCCGAAAACGGCCACAAATTTCCCGCGCTCGGCGGTGGGGGAGCTTTCCAGCTTGGAAACCTTGACCTCCAAACCGGTTTTTTCCTGTTCGGGCACTCCCTGAGGCATCAGAATTATGATAGCAGAACAGGACTACGGTTTAACGGTGAAATCGAAACGATAAGTGGGAATTTGTAGCGTTCCTCGCGAGCGGAGATTGAAGATGTCGCGGAAATAGCGGGCGCTGAAGGTGTAGGTGCCGTGGGAACCGGAGACGTAGACGGTGGCGGTGTTGGCGGGGGTCCCCGACGAGAAGGTCGGCACGACGGCGGTGATGGTGGTTACCGGAGTAACACCGAGATCATTCAGCTTGTTCCGCACGGCGGTGATGCTCCAACCCCCCTTGTCGGTCGGGGAAAGATACTGCATATAGGAGCAGTCCGACTTGAGCTCGTAGACCCCCGCCCCGTTCTTGGCGCCGCACAGCAGAAAGGCGTTGAAGATGTCGGCGAACTCGTCCCTCGTCATCCAGGGGTTGTAGGTTCCCTTCACCCCGCCCCGGTCTCCCCAACCGGTGTGGTACCAGGGAGCGTTGGCGATCTGTTCGTAAAACTTGCCGCTGGCGGAGTGGAAGTCTTTGATTCCGTCGTTGTAGCTCCAGTAACTGATCCAAGCCTTAGTGGAGATGGTGTAGCCGCCGGCGGTCGAGAAGTAAAAGGCCTTGAGAGGGGCACCGTTGTAAATGACCACTTTGCTCGCCGTTGCGTTCACCGCCTGCTCCCAGTAACTCCCCTTGTTATAACCCAGATAGACCTGACAGTAGGTCGAGGGGCAGATGGTGTTGCCATTTCCATTGGCGTAGGACCAGGCGTAGCTCCGGCCGGCAACCGCTTGCGCCTCCAGCGCCTCCATCCCGTCGTTGGTGGCGCTGCCCCAGCTGGAAGGCATCTCTCCCAGGCCCTTGATGTAGCTCTCCATGCTGAGGGTCTTGTCGAACCAGATGTAGCCCTTGCTCTGGCAGGTGCTCTTGCTCCAGCCACCGCCCGGATACCAGGGGGGCGGACCGGTGCTGCAGCCCTTGACGTGGATCGAACCCCCGGACCGGTAGGTCTGAACACTGCTCGTGGAGACCTTGTAGTAGGCGGCGAGGATGGATTTGTAGCTCTGGTCCTTCTTCGCGCGCCCGTAGGCCCCGTACTGGCTCATCCCGATCCGGTGGGGGTAGCCGTAGGTCGCCACCATGTAGGCCGGATGGAAGGTTGGGTTGGGCAACGGCTCGGAATAGGGCTGTTCGTCACCGACGGTCTCACTCCCTTGGGTCGCGGCGAATTTCGCCAGGATCAACTGCTCCTGCTTGGCGGACAGGTTCCTGATGGAGGATTTGACCGCCGAAAGTTGGGAGGAGGTGGAGGAGAGTTGGCTCTGGGAAGAAGCGAGACTGGCCTGGTACTGCGACCGGAGCGTCGCCAACTCGTCGCGCAGCTTTTTCGCGGCCGCCCGGTTGCTCTTGAAAACGACCACCTGGCCGGCGAGTTGGGCAATCCTCTCGCTCAGGCTTTGGAGACTCTCATTGTAGTACTGGAACTGGTGGGCCGATCCCTCCAGATCATCAGCCGAGAAGATTATCTCGATGGAGGAGACCCGGTTCTGCTTGTAGAGCTCGCGGACCAGCGTATCCCGGTCGGACTCCCAGCCCGCCAGCTCGTCCTCCTTCTTATCGAGGTCCTTCTCGATGGCGGACAGCTCCTTTTCGGCGGCGGTAAGCTGACTGGAAACCTGGGAGAGGGAGAGGGAGGCGGAGGAGATATCGCGGGAGAGCTGCTGCTGGCGCTTCTCCAGATCGGTGAGCTGCTTCTGCTGTTTGTTGAGCTGGGAGGTGACGTCCTCCAGCGTCTCCTCCGCTCGGGACGGAGAGACCAAACTTGTGGTGAGCGAAGTTGAACCAAAAGCCACCGCGATCGTCAAAATTAGGAGGGAGACAAAAGTTAGGAGCTTTCGCATATTTTTATCCGCCGTAGCCCTGGCGTAGGCGGAGGGCAGTTTAAAAAACACTCTACCTTATTTTAGCAGAGCTAAAACTAGGCTCTATACATATAGTATAGGCCGTCTAATATTACATTTTGCTAAACTACGGTCAGTAATGAGAATAATTTCGTATCTGGTCGCGGTTTCCTTGCTCGCTCTTAATTTATGGGGAGTAGTAACCACTCTCCAACCAGCTTACGCTGCCGATGATGATGGGGGTGGGATAACAAAACAATCAAGTAAAGTGGATTGCGTTGACATCGGATTTATTTGTCTAAAAACCGACCCCGCCGGTTTCGCAAACGATATCTTAGGCATTGGGATTGGAATTGGCACCTTGTTAGCCACCGTTTTCTTAGTTATCGGCGGATTCGGCGTGGCAACCTCAGGAGGCAATCCCGAAAGCCTAGAGAACGCTAAGACGACCATTACTTCCGCAATCGCCGGTCTTTTATTTATCTTGATGTCGGTGTTGATCCTGAGTATAATTGGCGGAGGAGTAATAGGGATTGATTTTTTCAAATAATGGAAGGTGGTGAATTGAGTGCTTAAAACGACAATTAAAGTTGCGATTTCTTCGAGCGTCGCTCTTGCCGTTTCGGTCTTGCCGATTTTCGCAATTGACAATCCAATCAGATTTGGAACGGTTCAGGAGCTAGTCGGAGGTATTTTCAATGCGATCCTGGCAATCGTCGGGGCGTTGGCCTTGATCCTTCTAGCTTTGGGAGGAATTCAGTATATGACTTCCGGCGGCGACAAGATCGCGGTTGAACAAGCGCGCGGACGAATAACCTCCGCGGTCGTGGGGTTGGTAATCGTCTTCGGTGCGTGGCTCGTCATTAACTTCGTTGGGAACATCTTGACGGGTAAACCGCTGATCTAATAAACCGATCCGATGAAAATCACGAAAGCTTTAACAGCGGCTTTGATTGCTTCTGTAATCGTCCCAGGATTAGCCTGGGCAGCACCTCAAGTTACGCCTCTTCCAGTAAAGTGCAACACGGAGGAGATTTCTGGTATTTTCTGCATTATTGAGAACGTCATCACCACTCTTCTGGGAGTGGGGGGTGTGATCGCTTTTCTATTCCTAGTTTACGGTGGCTTGCAGTACATAATTTCCGGTGGAGATGAAAAAGCAATAACCGTAGCCAAATCCACGATTACCTACGCCGCTTTAGGTCTGATTTTAATTCTGGCCTCAATTCTCATCATAAACACTGTCCTTTCCACTTTCCTCAAGTAAGAGAGTAAACGCTCTCAAAGTTAGGGTTCCTATCTGAAATTCTGCTAAGATTTATCTGATGAAAAAGCTCTACCTCCCCCTGCTCGCGGCGGTTTTGTGGTTATTTTTACTTCCAAGCCTATTCGGCCCAAACGAAACAGCCGCCTCCCAGAAGGTATACGCGGCTGAAAAATGCCCGGTGATCAGAGATGGTACCAGAGAGAGTGCCTCCCCCGAACCAAATACGGGAGCCCTGCACGAAAAAGAAACAGCTAAGTGTAGCGGCATAATCGGGCAGTTCCTTTGCAAATTCATCGCTTCGATCCTAAACTTCTTCTACGGTCCGCAGGAGACCACTCTTACCCTAGGTAGTACGGACATGCCAGAGGACCTTGTCCACGCCCGGACGATTGCTCTATCCGGTGAGGGAGGGGATGCATCCGGATTTATCGCGCGCATGCTTCCCCCTCAGTACAGAGAGGAAGACGAAGGAGGCAGTAAAGTTGATCCCATTAAATCTTTGACCAAATCGGAAGGGCAGCTGGTCGAGGGATATGTCGTACTTAACGGTGAGGAACCAGCGGATGTCTACGGAGAAGTGGACCCTGGGGGAACATACACAGTTGAAACCAAGGGTGGGATTCCAAGCTACAAACTAAAAACTAGGTTTGGGGAAGTTGCTGCCTTATTCGATCGTTACAGCTTTCTTCAGCGTTCATTCGTACCCGGAGCCAGTGACGAATTCAAACTGCCAGAAACCAGTGTGGACTGTTCTCTGTCAGAACAGACTGAGCCCGGTCCAATTACAATTCTCGATTCCACTAGAGGGATAAGATGGGACGCGACCAAAGATCTCCCCAGTGGAATGGACTCTGGTGACCCGGATTGCTCTCCCGGGAACGGGGACGATGGTATCTGCAATGGTTCGAAAGATTTCGATGCCTACGGAGACCTGGGGACAACCACAGAAATTTCGTTAGTGGGTGAAGCCTGGCAAGCCCTCGCCGGAAAAAGCTCCACACCGGGAGAGAGCGGGGTATTAAATATTCTTCTCCCACCCGGTTGGAGGTTCAAGTCGGAAGATTCCACAGAGCCCAAATCCCCAACCCGTTATGACGCGGCGACTGCAATTGGGGGAGTTTCTAGCACTTCAACCTTGCCGATCGCCAAGATGGGAGCGGTCAAAGGAGCGCTGGACTGCATCACTCAACAGTTAACCGAAACTCCCGCCTACGCAGCCTACGGTACCTGTGAACAGTGGTTGATCAACGACCTTGCGGGGGAATTTTCGGGATGGCCAACCGAACACGGCTGTATTACCCAGGGTGCGAACACGGACGGAACGCACGCTCGAACCGAAGCAATTGATATCGCTTCCAACTCCAGCGTGCCTGGTTGGGGAAATGCTTCAGATATTTTTGGCAAACCGATCATGGCCACTCACGCTGGCAACGTTGAATCCAGTTGCGACGATGCCGGCGGCTGTGGTAATCCTTACGGGGGAAAGTGGGTCTCGGTCCGCTCCAGCGATGGGGGTTTCGCCAGCCAATACTGGCACCTTAGTGCCGCCTACGTTGGGAAGGGGGAACCGGTCTCTCCGGGAACGGTCGTGGGGGCGATGGGGTACACCGGAAACGTAATTCCTAAAGGGCTCAACGGAACTCACCTTCACTACGAACTAAAGGGAACCACAATCTCGGGAAACACCCCTGAAGAAGTTCCTCAAGGATGCATTGGAAGGTTCCAGTGCAACCTCTGCTGGTAAACAATGGAGCTGCATGAAATCAGAGAACTAGTCATCAAACACAGAGTGAGGCTGTCGATCGCTTTTGGGACTTTGGTTGTTTTAGCATTTGCTGTTGCTCTCATCTTGAGAACGGGTAGAAGTCAACCAATTCCTCCAGGAGAGGAAGAAATTGCGTTCCCGGAGTGGTCCCAAGACCTGGGCGCACCCGCCCAAGGCCTAGAAAAATTGGAAAAGCTTTTCCAACAGGTTCCGCAGGACTTCAATGTTTACGACCGATCAGAAACAGCGGGATCCTACAGTGAAACAGAGGCAGCAGCTCTGGCAACAAAGCTAGGGTTTAGTCAGCAAGATTACTCAAAACTGGGGGCAGGTAGTGGCACCATCTACGCCTTTGAAAAATCTGGAAAGCAACTCACTGTTGAGGCGAGTCCCCCCTCTATCTCCTATTCATTTAACTCACAAAACCTGCGTAGGGGTGTCGTACCATCCGAAAGCTCTGCGGCCTCCGCCGCCAGAACATTTCTCGGCAATCTGGGATTTAGCGAACTAAACTATCTGCTCGGGAGTTACAAATTAGTTTTCTCGGATGGAGAACATCTCACCACCTCCTTGGATAAGTCCCAAGCCAATCTTGTTGAGGTATCTTTCAATTACCTAAGGGACGGATACCCAATCGTCAGCAGCAGCCCGTCTAAGTACGCTGCGGTGGCCACTCTGGATTCCAAAAGGACGATCGTATCATTACAGATTCGCGAGCTCAACGTCGCTTTTGATAATCCCAGAGTCGTTCAATCCAAACCTTTCGAAACCGCTATCGAGGAGATTGGATCCGGAAATGGTTCAGTGATCTACGTTGAGGGCTTAGTTGGAGAAGAAATAGTCCTTGGCGACATTGCACTTTCCGCTTTCTCCCCCGCAAAGGTTTTCTTAGCCTACTACGTCGACGAGACGGAATTAATCGCCCCTGTATACGTTTTTAAGGGAGAGGGAACCCTTTCTAGAGGAGGAGAAGTTTGGGCAACTGTCTATCTTCCCGCCACAGAATAATTAAGTGCCCTACTCTTAGTTGCACTGACCCCCGGCATTAACCGTACTGTAAGCAAAGGTATAGCTGGAAACGCATTTTTTTCCTTTTTCAGTTAAATTAGGACATGTACCATCAGTTGCCTCCCGACCAGCGGTACAAAAAGCCTGGAACAACCCCACGGCATCGCTTTGACCTTGGTAACAAGCAGCGTAAGTTGTTCGGCTCTGCTTATAAAAGTTAATAAAGGAAGTTATTTGCGCGCTGAAACCATTACCGGCTTGAGCGGGAATCCCAAAATCCCGAGAAGACTGCCCTATCCTACTGTAGTATTCATAGTTGCTGGCATTGCTTTCATGTAACCAAATTGCCATAACTACCCTTGGATCGACCCCGGCAGCCTTAGACCTTGCGATTACGTCGTTATAGCATTCGTTAACGTGGTTTTCATCCGGTTTAAAATTAGGCCCCCAGCGATTGGCAACACTCTTCACGGTTGCTTTTGGTAAAACACAGCTGGAAGTTGCGGTCGAGGATTGATTGCAATCAATACCAGCTGAAGGCGCCCCTACATCAGGGTTAAAGATCGCGGTCACCACCATCCCCATAAAGACCGTAGTAGCCACAAACATCCCTACAAATAAAGACAGACCGAGCAGCAGACCTACGCCGGCAACCCTGAGGACTCCTCCGAGTTTGCTGATGATACCTTCTCCGAGGAATTGAACAACCGCCCCGATAACCGCTCCCACCGCTGTCCCTATTGGCCCACCCCCGGCGGTACCCAGCAACCCCCCAATCAGCTCTCCTAGACCTAGCTTCTTAATCAGCCACTTGGCGGCCTCTTTGGTGGCCCTTTTCACCCAATAGGTTGCTTTTAATTTCCTAGTTAAAGTCCCTAATCCCCCCACTCGATCAAGAAGGTATCTAACTCCCAACTTGTTCGCGACGGCTTGGATCCCGCTTTGGAGGTACTTCTTAGGGACGGCGGTGAGCGCCTTCCAACCGTAGACCTTAGCGACCCCCCAAACGCCATCTTTTCGGTAGGTTCGCAGAAAGTTTAGAGTGTTTTGATACAAATCCCGCGATTTCCAGAAGCGCCAGGCCTGGGCCTCCGGAGTTCGAGCGAGGATCGGCCCCATAACTGGATCTTTCAAGGCCTTTTCATAGACAGCAATTAGTTCTTTCTGATGATTCCCCCGAGCTTTGTCCCAACTTTCATGCGCCTTGTCCGCGTCATACCATTTGCTATTACCCAGCGCCTCGGATATCTTATTTTCTGCATCGCTAGCCTCCGATACCAGAACATTGATGTGAATGCCATTAATCTTCAAATCCGGAAGGTGTGGCTGCAAGGACTTAGCCATCATTAGAGCGACCCCTGGATTTGCCCTGATCCCCTTTGATGCACCTTTTCTTAAAATCTCGTTTCCTTTCCGGGCATTCCAGCGCCCAATTGCGGCGCGAGTTGAATCGGGAACCGCCCCACCCCAGACGCTGCCAAAGAGATAGTTCCAGGCGGTTTCCTCAATCGCTTCGGTCACTCCCTCTCCCGCTTTTTCGCTGAGTTTCTCGACGTCGGTAAGCTTGGGGTCAAGAGGAGCCTTAACCACCTCCCAAGTGGTCCGGGCCGGATCGAGCGCTAAATCAATCAGATTAACTTTGAGAGTAGGAGGCGGTGACCCCGGAGCATACTTAGCCGAGGGGGTTGCCTCGACCGTAAAGACGTCTTTTAGATCGTCCAAAAGTAAGGTGGTCAATTGCTCGGGAGCATTAAGGGGTTCCAAAGCCTGATCAAGGCCTTCGACAACTCGCTGGGTAGCAACGTCTAACGGTGCACCCCCTCCCCCGGCCGAAGAACGGCGGCGGCGTTGGCTCGGAAGGAAAAAGCTGGAAATACTCTGAGAAATAGCCATCGCTTAAATCTTAGCAATTATCTCTTTAACATTGACTCTATTGGTCAACTTAATCTAAAATAACGCTGGAGAAAAATGGGAAGCAAGATTAGAGCAATCTTTTTAATCGGGATTATTCTCGCCGGCATGCTCGGGGGATTTCTGGCAACTCCAAGAGTTGCTCGGGCGGCCTCCAACCCAATCCAAGTCTCGGCGCAGTTTCAATTTCTTTTCCCAGTTATCGCCGGCATTGGAGCTGGATTACTAGGATTGGGAACAGCTTGGGTGGCTAAAAAAGTGAAGTGCGTTACCGATGTCGACTGTCTGGTAAGGAACATGACCCTGTCGATTCTAAATAACTCCTCTCTCATTCTCATCGGTAGTTCGGCAACAGAACTGGGCGGAGAGGACCTCTTGTCGATGATGAAGGGGGAAGGGAGAGGACTCGCCTACACTCTCTCAGGAGTAATCGACGGGGGATTAGAGAATCCTCTGGACCTAAACCTGGCCGGCTATTTCAAAAGCGAGTTTTCGGACAATTTGCTCAAGGATTTTTCACCCCCGGCCCAGGCTCAGGGAATAGCCGAAACCACTGGAGGAAAAATTCTGGTCCCAATTCAAGATATCTGGAGAGCCGTCCGTGACGCGGCCTACGGACTGTTTGTGGTTGTGATGCTCGCAATCGGGTTTATGATTATTTTCCGAAGTCAGCTCCCCAGCAGAACCGTGGTGACGTTTACCTACGCCCTGCCTCGCATCCTCTTGGGCTTAGTTTTGATTACCTTTTCCTATCCGCTTATCGCCCTGGCTTTTAACGTGGTTGTGCCATTCGGGGGGAGCGTGATAAAGGGACTTCTACCCGATACCGTACTTCTAGAAGAGCCCACGGCAGAAGCTAAAGGAGGAATAGCGGGTGCTACTCTAGATGCGGATTCTTCAAAACTTGTCGGTGAGGCAAGCGCTTCAATGTTGGAGCCCTTCTTGGCCAAAATTAAGGAGGCCAGGGATTCAGGAGATGAGGAGGGAGCCGCATCCGAAGCACTTCAGGCGCTGATTTCGTTTTCCGTGTACGTCGCCCTGATCGTAATAACTCTCCTAATAGTTGTAGCCCAGGTTATATATCGGTTAGCTAAACTTCTGGTCTACACCATATTTTCTCCATTCATTATTCTCTTCGGTACTCTCCCCGGCCAGGAGGGGGGATTGAGTAAGTTCGCTAAAGGACTCTTTGCCACTCTGTTGGCTTTTCCGGCCATGGTTTTTATGTTTAATGTAACCAGACTCATTCTTTTGCAATCACTAACCATAGAACGGACTGGGGTTGCCGGATTGGGACCGGGAGTTGGATCGGCTCTCACAATAAATGCGCTAGCACTCGTTTTTCTAATCCTGACTGCGATGGCTCCAAGCCTGATCGGTGGTTTTATTGAAGGCGGTCCCAGAAAAAAATAGAGCCCTCATCAACGTAAACGTCGAGAGGGCTCCGGAACTCTACCACAGACCGATCCAGGGAAAAACCACATCCCCAAAGCGAAGTACCAACAGAAGGGCCGAAATTGCCAGCACCACCGCCAGTACTCCTACCAACCCCCAACTCCGAACGGCTTTCTGGAGAAAGGAGACCGGTAGCAGCGCTAATCCGCCCCAGAGGAACCACCAGGTCAGAGATACCACCAACGGTTGCTTCAGCGGGTCGAGAACCAGCGCCAGAACGATCATGGTGATCCCGATCCATCCCAGCGGAAGCGCAAGCAACCAGTGGACCTTCTTCGCTTCTTTCTTCCCATCCCTGCCTTGATCGGCGGGAACCGGCGCGGCCTTCTCCAAAGGTTTCTCCACGAGCTTAGCTAGCTCGTTGAGACAGGAGGCGCAGAGCCTTCGCCTGGCTAGAATTCTGGCTAGGCGGTCTTGCCGAAGATACGCCTGAGCGTTCGCCAGCTTCCAGTACGGGTGCTGATCACCCTTGCGGTTCTTGCACTCTTCCGGGGAAGCTGTGAACGGCCGTACTTCTTCCGACACCTCGCCGGAGGAGAGGATCGCTTTCGCCAACCGCGTCGCTAGAGGCCAGTATTTCGGCTTTCGCGATCGACGGATTCGGCGGATCCTACTCCAAACCCTACCAGCGATCTTGCAAATCTTTCCCCAGACCCCACTCACAATCTTGTAGAGGAAGGGGAGAACGGCGATCCGGTGTTCTCTCGCAACCGCCAGCCAAAAGGCTAATAGAGCCAGAGATACGATGATTCTGACAAGCAGGAAGTACGTCTGATCCGATATCACGATGCCTCCTTCCCCTTCAGGGGATGTTATTTAGTTTTATAGCTATAGGATAACATAGAAAGGGGCAAAAATCAACTCCAATTTTCCGATAGGCACGGGAATTTGATAACCTAATCTAGGGTACAGGGGATAGGGTTTAGTCTTTTAAGATTTACCCTATTCGCTATACCCTAGTCGCTAGTCCCTAGCCCATGCCTGAAGAACCGCTCACAACCAAACAGCACGCCGTCCCTCAACAGGTTTTTGGAGTCCAGTTCAAGCTGGTTGGGGATCTGACCATCCGCCAGTTTGCCATCCTCGCCATTTGTGGATTCTTCGCTTTCATCATCTTCTCCTCCGGCCTTTTCATCCTGTTCCGCCTCCTCATTTCCGGAGCTTTCCTCCTCTTCGGCATCGCTTTCGCTTTTGTTCCCGTCCAAGACCAGTCGCTGGATCAATGGATCACCGCTTTCTTCCGGGCGGTTTACTCTCCCACCCGCCGGATGTGGGTCAAGAGCACCGCTCCGGCCGAATTCCTGGTTCTGGAGATGCCCAAGTTCACCCGAGTGAGCGGGCCGGAGATCAGCCCCGAGGAATCCCGCCGCCGGCTGGAAACCTACCTCGGTGGAATTCGCGAACAGAAAGAGCTCAACCCACTGGATCTGGCGGAAGAGCAATACCTGGGATCCATCCGCAGCCTCGCTCAGGCCATGGTGTCTCCCGCCACCCCGGCGTTTGCTCCAGTCCCCGTTCCGATTGCGCCGCCGACCGCGGCGCTGACGCTGGAAGAGGTGATGGCCGCTCCGACTGTTCCAACAGTCGTACCGAGCGAAGTCGAGGGGCCGCCCCCTCCTCCACCAACTCCGCGACTAAGATTTGTGGAGGCCACCAAAATCATTGAACGGGCTTCTCTGGCTTCCCAGGTCTATTTCGCCGAACCGGTCTACAAGGTCCAGCGGGGACGAGTCGCCAGCTACTTCGCCGCCCGCCGCAACACCCGGGTTGGCCGCCGGCTGACGCCGCTGGCCATCGCCGGTGAAATGGTCTACGCTCCCGCCCGGGAGCAAATAATCGCCCCGGAACTTCCGGTGGCACCGGCCCTAGCAACCGTGGTGGAACCGATCGCCCCGCCGCCACTTCCGCTCCCACCCGCCCCCGAAGTGGAAGAAATCCCACCCACTCCAGTGGCTCCGCCCCCATTCGTTCCTGAAACCCCTCCTATTCCTATTCCTGTCCCTACTCCTATTCCTCCTTCTGCTCCCGAACCGCTACCGGAACCGGCTCCACCGTCCCCGATTATTCCACTCGCTCCACCTTTGCCCAAACCCTCGGCGGCGGCACCGATCGCCCCACCCAAAGCCGGGGCGAACATCATCGCCGGCGTGGTCTTTGATCCCCAGGGTGGAATCCTTGACCAGACTTTGGTAGTGGTCGAAGACGAAAAGGGCAACGTCGTCCGCGCCATCAAAACCAGCGAGCTGGGTAAATTCGTCACCAGCCCGCTCCCCAACGGGAAATATGCGGTCCGAGTCCCGAAAACGCCGTTTTCCTTTGCTACAATGAGGGTTGAGTTGACAGGAAAGGAGATGGAGGAGATGGAGATCCGCTCGAAATAGCCATGGACGGCCGAAGAAACGACCTAGCATTTTTATAGAAATAAAAATGTCCAAAGCCAAACCACCCAAAACTCAAGCCACCACCCAGGAACACCTCGACATCCTCGACATCCAGGGGGACCTCATCCTGCTGAAGAACGGCAATGCCTCCCTCGTCCTGGAGACCACCTCCGTCAACTTTGACCTGCTCTCCGAGCGCGAACAGGA
>DATDSA010000029.1:0-2243 GCA_035291485.1 Patescibacteria group bacterium
GTAATGGAAACCCAGAGAAGGGGGTTGGAGAAGAGGCGCGCCCCCTTGCGGACCGCCAGGGCGGCTACCATCTCTCCGACCACGAAAACGGTAAAGGTCGCCGTCCGCGCTTCCGGCAGGGAAACAAAATCCAGCAGGATGAAGGTGACCAGGGCCAGCCCTCCCAGCCCCAGACCGGTGGCGAGCAGCCAGCGCTTGCCCAAGAGGTCCAAAACCGGAATTCCCTTTTTCCGCGGCGGCTCGTTCATGACGTGATGGTCTCCCGGGTCCTCCGAAAGCGCCAGCGCCGGGAGCCCGTCGGTGACCAAGTTCATCCAGAGAATTTGGATGGGGGTGAGTGGGACCGGAAAACCCAGAGCCACCGCTCCCAGGACGGTGATTAGCTCCCCAAAGTTACAGCCCAGGAGATAGCGGATGCTCTTGAGGATGTTGCGGTAGATCAACCGCCCCTGCTCGATCGCCGCCACGACCGAGACAAAATTGTCGTCCGCCAGAACGGCGTCGGCCGATTCTTTCGCCACATCGGTCCCCGTGATCCCCATCGCCATTCCCACATCCGCCTGCTTCAAAGCCGGAGCGTCATTAACCCCATCCCCGGTCACCGCCACCACCTTTCCCAGCGCCTTGTAAGCCTTCACAATCCGAATCTTGTGTTCCGGAGAAACACGGGCAAATATCTTAACCCGGCTGACGACTTCCTTGAGCTCGTCGTCCGTCAGCTTTTCAATGGCCGGACCTTCAATCACCTGGTCTTCCGTCGCAAAAAGCCCCACCTCCTGGCCGATCGCCCGGGCGGTGAGGGGGTTATCGCCGGTGATCATCCGCACCGCAATGCCGGATTGGTGGGCGAGTTTTATCGCCTCCTGGACCCCTTCCCGAGGCGGATCGTAGATCGCCACAAAACCCAAGTAATCAAGATCCCGTTCGACCTGTTCGCGAGTGAAGGAGAAGGAAGGGTCCGCGGTCTTAATCCGCCGGTAACCGAAGCCCAGCAGCCGAAAACCTTGGGAAGCCAAAGAATCTAGCTCCTCCTTGGTTTGTTTCTTTTCTCGATCGGAAAGGTTCGAGAGTCCCAGCAGAATTTCGGGAGCGCTTTTGGTAAGGACCTCGTACCCGACTCCGGGAGTGTCCCAAACCACGGTCATTCTCTTCAGCTTTTGGTCAAAAGAAAACTCGCGGAAAAGCTTTCCCTTCTCTCGCTCCTCTCGATAATCAATCCCGTGTTCTTTCGCCAGGAGGAGGAGAGCTCCTTCGGTAGAATCACCCAAAATTTTAAATCCTCCCGCCTCTTCCACCAAGGAAGCTGTATTCGCCAGGACCCCGGTTCGAAGAATTTGAGCAAATTTTTTGTTCTTCTCTTGGCGGAGGGCGGCTTCCTCGAAAATTCGGCCATCGAGGAAAACCTTCTTCACCATCATCTCGTTCTTCGTGAGCGTTCCCGTCTTGTCCGTGCAGATAACATCGGTTGAACCAAAGGTTTCGATGGCAGATAGCCGGCGGATGATCGCGTTCTTGCGCGCCATCCGCTGGGCCCCCAACCCCAGGGTAATTGTGACAATTGCCGGCAGGCCCTCCGGCACGATCGCGACCGCTAGAGAAATCGCGGCAAGAAGGGTTTCCACCAGCGGATTTCCGCGGATCTCTCCGATTATGAAAATCGCCAGAGCCGCGAGAATCCCGATCACAATGATCGTCCCACCCAGGCGGGACAGATCTTTCTGGAGCGGTGTGGCCTCTTCTTTCACTTCGGAGAGGAGGGAGGCGATCCGCCCAAACCTGGTTTTCATCCCGGTCTGCTGGACTTCCCCCAACCCCCGCCCGCTGTTAACCACCGTCCCCATAAATACCGATCCCTCGTCGTCCTTACCCTGATAGAGCTTGGAGACCGGGGCGGATTCCCCGGTGAGAGAGGCCTCGTTGACCGAAAGATTGATGGCTTCGAGAAGCCGGGCATCGGCGGGGATTTTCTGTCCCACTCCCAAAAAGAAGACGTCGCCGGGAACCAACTCCTCGGCATTGATTTCGATCTCCTGCCCATCCCGGATTACCCGCACTCGATTGACCACCAACTTCTTCAGGGCCGCAATCGCGTTTTCCGCCCGATACTCCTGGATAAAACCGAAACCGGCATTGAGAACCACAATCGCCAGAATGACGATCGCGTCCAGATCCTCACCGACAAAAAAGGAGAAGATCGCGGCGATCATCAGGATTACGACCAGAAAACTCTTAAATTGGGAAAG
>DATDSA010000030.1:0-2661 GCA_035291485.1 Patescibacteria group bacterium
CAGGCCTGCGGCAAGCCGGTAATCGCCTACGGTCGGGGAGGGGCGCTGGAAACCGTCGTTCCGGGGAAAACCGGGGAGTTTTTTAAGGAGCAGACGGTGGATTCTCTGGTCGAGGCCTTAAAGAGATTTGATCCTTCCAAATACCGTCCTGAAGACTGTCGGAAAAATGCGGAAAGTTTCAGTAAAACCCGTTTTCAAAAAGAATTGGTTGAAATCGCCTCTCGAGCGGTCGGTGTAGAATAAAGCACCGTGTCTCCCTTTTATCGAGACATCATTTATCCCTCGGCCAAACGCTTGATCGATATTTTCGCCGCCGTTTTCGGAATCCTGCTTTTCAGTCCTCTGCTGATTTTGATCTGGGTCGCCCGAAAATTGGAGGGGGCAACGCGGGTGATTTTCTCGCAGACACGGGTTGGCAGGGACGGCCGGACTTTCAAATTTCATAAGTTCTCTTCAATGACGACCACCACCGACGAAGAGGAACGGGATTTTTTCATCCAGTTGGAGAAGGACGACCCTCGTCTTCTGGAGGCCTACAGACGCAATAACTTCAAATTCAAGAACAGCGACGACCCCCGGATCACCAAGGTCGGAAAATTTATCCGCCGCTTCAGCGTCGATGAACTGCCCCAGTTTTTTAATGTTCTCAAGGGGAACATGTCGCTGGTGGGTCCCCGTGCCTACAAACCGGACGAACTGGAATACAAACTCAAAGAATATCCCCAGAGCAAGAGTGATGTGGAGACGTTGCTGAAGGTCAAGCCCGGGATCACCGGGGTCTGGCAGGTGTCGGGCCGTTCCGAGGTGGATTTTCCCCAGCGAGCCAAACTGGACGCCGGCTACGTTCGTCGCCGCTCGATCCTGGAAGATCTAAAAATCATCCTCAAGACTCCCTGGGCGATGATTGCCGGGAAAGGGGCTTATTAACGCCGGTCGTCGGCGTTAACTAGCGATTCTACGGTCGCGTCCTAACGACGATTAATTATTGCAACTCGGCTTTAGCCGAGACAGCATTAACGCCTAACCACCTCTGCTATCCTTAAAAAGTGGAGTTTATCGAATCTTCTTCCTTAAAAAAATCCTCACCCCCAGACCTTCTTCCCGCCGTTCCTTTTCGGAAAAAACGACAGGGGAGGCTCGGCACGATCCTGCGGTTTCCTTTCAAGACGCGGCGGCGGCGCTGGGCCACCCTTGGGGTTATCCTTGTCCTGCTTATTCTGATCGCTCTTCCCGCAGCGGCCGGGGTTTATCTCTTCTTCCAGGTCCGGGGATTCCCGGCGTTGGGGAATGAGCTGAACAGCGCCATCAAGGAACAGGATCTTCCTCGGATCGAGACAGCGCTCGGTGCCGTTGATTCCCAGTTGGCAAAGGTTGAAACCGCTTTCTCCGGCATGTTCGTTTTTCGACTGGTTCCTCTGGTGGGGGACTACTACCGGGATGGGATGAACGCGCTGAAGGCGGCGCGCCTGGCGGTCGATACCGGTGAAGAGATTGTGACCGTCCTGAGGCCCTATCAAGAAACCCTGGGGTTGGTTCAGGGTTTTGGCAGCCAGATCACAGTGGAGCAGCGGCTGCAGAATCTGTTGGACACACTTCCACCGCTTGCCGATAAGTTGGACCTGGTTTGGACAAACATTCCTCTCATTAAGGAAGAGCTGCAGAGCATCAACCCTTCCCGCTATCCGGAAGATTTCCGCGGGATCAGAATTCGCTTCTGGCTGAGCGAGGCGCAGAAGATTTTGGACGAAACCGCGCCGATTATTTCGCGGGGGCGAGAGATTTTGGAGATTGCTCCGGCTCTTCTCGGTTCCCCAAAGAGGACCTATCTGGTCCTTTTTCAAAATGCAGCGGAGCTCCGCCCGACCGGCGGTTTTATTACCGGTTTTTCACTTCTCACCATCAAAGGAGGAACGGTGCTCGCCAACGACTTTCATAGCGGGGCCTATTTCGCCGACAGCTATCCCCCCGAGCTTGGTTTTTCTCCTCCCAAACCGCTGAGCAAGTATCTGAATGTGGGGAAGTGGCATTTCCAGGACTCCAACTACTCGCCGGACTTTCCGACCACGGCCCGGACGATCCTGGCGGCTTGGAAGAAATCCCCTCTTCCCAATGTTTCGGGGGTGGTGGCGCTCAACACCGCGGTGGCGGCCGATCTTCTCAACCTCAGCGGCCCGATCAGGATTCCGGGCTACGATTTGGACCTGGCGAACACCGGCCTTCCAGATGATTGTTTGCAGGGCGGCCGGAACTTCACGAGCGGTAATCTCATCTGCCGGTTGGAGTTCTATGTTGAGAAGGCGCCGCGCAGCAGTAGAGGAACCGAGGCGCGGAAGAAGATTCTGGATCTGATTTCGGATGCGGTTATCAAAAAAATCTCCAACTCCTCCGCTGAGATCTGGCCCCGGCTGGTGGATTTCATTTTCAAAAATCTGGACCAGAAAAACCTGATGGTCTACGCGGCGGCGGAGAGGGAGCAGAAGTTGATTTCCGACTTTGGCTACGCGGGGGAGGTCCGCGAACCCACCGGAGACTATCTCTACGTCAACGACAGCAACTTTGGAGGATTGAAGACTAATCTCTATATGCAGGAGACGGTGGAGCAGAGTCTGCAGGAGTTGGAAGATGGTATCTGGCGCAAGACCGTCAAGATCAGGTACTACA
>DATDSA010000031.1:0-3980 GCA_035291485.1 Patescibacteria group bacterium
CTACGAAAAAACCAACAAGACCGAGAAAAAAGATAAACTGATCTTGTTCAAGGGCGGTTCCAAGGGAGTGGAGTGCAAGACCTGCGCCGGCAGCGGCTACTCCGGCCGAACGGGCATCTATGAAGTTCTTTTGATGTCGGATACGATCGCCCGGCTTGTTTTGGAGCGGCGGCCCACCTCCGAGGTGGAAGAGCAGGCCATCAAAGAAGGTATGATTACTTTGGTGCGGGACGGTTTTATGAAAGTGTTGGAGGGAATCACGACCGTGGAGGAGGTTCTCCGCGTCGCGAAGGAGTAGGAATAAGAATAGAGAATAGTTATGGCAACAACATCAGGAGGAATTAGAACGCTCTTGCAAAAAACGATCGATATGAACTCTTCCGACCTGCATCTGACGGTGGGAGCTCCGCCGATCCTGCGGGTGCGGGGAGACCTCGAACCGATTTCGGGAATGGATATTATTGGTCCGGAGCAAATCGAGCAGTTGGTCTTCGAGCTGGTTTCGGATGAGCAGAAGGACTTGCTGCTAACCCAGAAGGAGATTGATTTCTCTTTCGCCTTTGGAGAGGAAGCTCGTTTCCGGGTCAACGCCTTCCACCAGCGGGGATACCTGGCAGCCTCTCTGCGGAGGATTCCGCTCAAGATTCCGGCGCTCGAAGATTTAGCTTTGCCCAAGGTTTTGGGAGAATTCTGCAATCTTCCGCAGGGTTTTATTCTGGTCACCGGCCCGACCGGCCACGGCAAGTCCACTACGATCGCGGCGATGATCCAGCGGATCAATGAAACCCGGCCGGTGCACATCATCACGATCGAGGACCCGATCGAGTACATTTTCCCCCACCAGAAGTCTCTCGTCGATCAGCGGGAGATGCACTTGGACACTTTTTCTTGGGAGGTGGCGCTGCGTTCGGCCCTGCGGGAAGATCCCGATGTGGTGATGATCGGCGAGATGCGGGATTTCGAAACCATCGCCGCCGCCATCACTATTGCCGAAACCGGGCATCTGGTTTTTGCCACCCTTCACACCAATTCGGCTCCCCAAACCATCGACCGGATTATTGATGCTTTTCCGGAGATGCAACAGCAGCAGATCCGGGTTCAACTCTCTTCGATTTTGGAGGGAGTAATTTCTCAACGGTTGGTTCCTTCCATCCAAGGCGGTTTGATCCCGGCGGTAGAGCTAATGCTTCCCTCCCCGGCCGTCCGTTCGGTCATCAGGGATGGGAAAACTCACCAGCTGGATAACATTATCGCAACCTCCTTTGACCAAGGAATGGTTTCCTTGGAACGGGCCCTGGCCGAGCTGGTAAACGGCGGCAAACTCGATCCGCAGGTAGCGAAGCTGCACGCCCTGCATCCGGAAGAACTAACCCGCCTTCTCAAGCCTTAAGATGCCCATCTATAACTACATTATTAAGGACCCCACCGGAAAAACGATTTCGGGAACGGTCGAGGCTCCCAATACCACTCTCGCCGGGGACATTCTCCGGGAGAGGAACTATGTGGTTGTTTCTTTGGCGGAAAAGACCACCGGCGGGTTCTTCCAACGGGCGCTGGAGCGTTTCCGGGGAGTAACTCTCGGAGAAAAAACCGTCTTCGCCCGGCAGATGGCGACAATGGTGTCGGCCGGTCTGCCGCTCACCAATGCGATGGAGATCCTGCGGATTCAGGCGGGAAGTGAACGGATGAAAGAGGTTTTGGGAAGTATGTTGGCGGACGTGCAAGGCGGAAATTCATTGGCGAAAAGTATGGGTAAACACTCAGATGTTTTTGATAAGGTAACGGTTTCTCTGGTCGAAGCGGGAGAGGCCTCCGGAAAACTGGATGTGCTCCTCACCCAGCTGGCGGATAATCTGGAAAAAGAGAGCGACTTTCGGTCTAAAACCAGGGGGGCCTTGATCTACCCGGCCGTGATCGGCATCGCGATGGTGGCGGTCTTTATCATTATGATGATTTTTGTCGTGCCGCGGTTGACAGCGCTTTACGAAGATATCGGCGCCGATCTTCCTCTTCCCACCAGAATTCTTATTGCTATCTCCGATCTGCTGGTGAATGGTTGGTGGGCTCTGCTGGTTGTTCTGGGAGTGGGCGGGTTCATTGCCTACAAGTACCTGAACACGGACAAGGGAAAATACCGGATTGCTAATTTCACTTTTAAGTTTCCCATCTTCGGCAAACTCAACAAACAGTCAGAGCTGGCGCGTTTTTCGCGTACTCTAGGACTGTTGGTCGGGGCGGGAATTCCGATCACCCAGGCCCTAGAAATTGTCGCCAATGCGATGAGCAATATTCTCTACCGTGATTCGATCCTGGCGGCGGAAAAACAGGTCGAGAAAGGCGTCCCGCTTTCGGTGCCGATCCGGGCCGATCCGAACTTTGATCCCCTGATTTCCCAGATGATCGCCGTCGGCGAGGAGACCGGTAAGATGGATGAAGTTCTGGAAAAGGTGGCGGGATTCTTTGAGGCCCAAGCGGAGTCATCGATAAAGAACCTCTCGACCGCTCTGGAGCCGATCATCCTAGTGGTCTTGGGAGTAATGGTGGGAGGACTGGTGCTGTCGATTATTACGCCGATTTATAATCTGACGACACAATTCTAGTTTGACTAGAATTGCTAGGTCGTTTCTTCGGCCGTCCAGTTCTAGATGAGTAACTTGAGTAACAAAAGTAACCTAAGTAACAGTATCGGAAGGGGGTGAATACACATAAGTGATAAGTAACAAGTTTCAAGTAACAAGTAAAAAGCGCAGAGGTTTCACGCTGATCGAGCTTCTGATCGTGATTACGATCATCGGCATTTTGGCGGTCGCAGTCCTTTCCGCGATCAACCCGATCGAGCAGGTGCGCCGGGCGACAGACCAGGGATTGGATTCGGATGCGGCGGAGCTTGAGAATGCCATGGAGCGCTACTACACCGGTTTCTTTGAATACCCCTGGGATGCGCTGGGAGAGGCCGACCCGAACCAGACTTTGGTTCAGACCAGTTGGATCACAGAGCTGGTCAACAAGGGTGAGGTTAAGCCGCAATTCGCCGATCGCGATTCCTGGGATTCGATCTATGCCACGATTGCGGGGACTGTCATCCGGCTCTGCTTCGATCCGGCTTCTACCTCCGTGCAGGAGCAAGCGGATAACGAAGGCAAAAACAAGGACGGATCCAGCGGCTGCACCAGCAATTGTTATCGCTGTATCCCGAGATAAGGGATCGTGATGCAAAAAAGATCAGGGTTGACTGTTTTGGAACTGGTTTTTTCGGTGGGTTTGATATTCATCCTGGCCGCCGTTGCTTTTTGGGCGGTGAATCCGTTGGAGCGGTTAAAACAGAGCCGTGATCGGGAGCGAATGGCGGATTTTGAGGTGATCCGCACCGCAATTGAATCCCAAATCTCCGCTGAGCAGCTTTTGGGAACAACCTTTGGAATTCCATCTAATACGGCGGGAGTAGGAGTTTCTTTCAAGACCGACGGTTCGGGGTGGGTACCGATGGCCCTGCCGGGATTGACTGAACTCCCGCACGATCCGCGCAACCGCGAGCAATTTCCCGATGTCCTGAAGAGCGCTGTTTTGGGAGAATATCAGTATATTTCCGATGGGAAATACTTTATTCTGCGAACGCACTTAGAGGCGGAGATTTACCGCGACCGGTACGCCCAAGACGGGAATGATAACACCTGGTACGAGATCGGTAACGCACCGGGAATGAGTACCTATTTCGGTTTGTAGGAAAAGAGATAATTGAACATGCCTTTCTTAATTACTAATTACGAATTACTAATCACGTTTGTTCTTGGAACTGCCATCGGTTCCTTCCTCAACGTCTGGTCACGGCGGCTTCTGCGGGGAGAATCCCCGACCGGTCGGTCGCACTGCGAACATTGCGGCCACGTTCTTTCCGCCTCTGATCTTGTCCCACTGCTGTCCTTTATCCTGCTGCGCGGTCGCTGTCGCTATTGCCACAAACCGCTGAGCTGGCAGTATCC
>DATDSA010000032.1:0-2885 GCA_035291485.1 Patescibacteria group bacterium
GGGCAAAGGGTTGCGAGCTTTTTCATTTATTTATCACCACCTTCCCAGTGCCTGAATTATAACATCGCAACAGAGATGTCAACATTAATATCGAATAGATATTTTGGGTTAGGTCTAGCTAGACGTCCAGCTCGGCCTTCAAGGCGTGGGTTTGGATGAATCTCTTACGGGGGGCGACTTCTTCGCCCATCAGCATTGTGAAGGTTTCGTCGGCCTTCTGGGCGTCCTCGATCTGGACCAGTTTCAGGGTCCGGCTTTCCGGATTCATCGTCGTCTCCCAGAGCTGGGTCGGGTTCATCTCTCCCAAACCTTTGAAACGTTGGATGGTCGCTCCCGGCATCTCCTTAATGAATCCATCGCGTTCCTCTTCGCTGAAAGCGTAGCGGGTTTCCTTGCCTCGGCTGACGCGGAAGAGGGGCGGCTGGGCGATGTAAATGTGGCTTTGATCGATCAGCGGGCGCATATATCTAAAGAAGAAGGTCAAAAGGAGGGTCATGATGTGAGAACCATCAACGTCGGCGTCCGACATGATGATCACCTTACCGTAGCGGAGCTTGGCGGAGTCGAATTCCTCCCCCACTCCCATCCCGATCGCCATGATCAGGTCCCGGATGCCGGGGTGCTCCAGCATCTTATCGAGCCGGCTTTTCTCAACATTGAGAATCTTTCCCCAGAGCGGGAGGATCGCCTGGAACTTCCGGTCTCGACCCTGCTTGGCGGAACCGCCGGCGGAATCCCCCTCAACGATGAAGATCTCGGCTTCGGCGGGATCATCCGTTTGGCAGTCGGCCAACTTCCCGGGGAGGCCCATTCCTTCCAGAAATCCCTTGCGGAGAACGGTATCGCGGGCGGCTCGGGCGGCTAAACGTGCCTCGGCGGCGAGCAATCCCTTTGAGACGATCCGCTGAGCGGCGGAAGGAGTCTCTTCCAGGAACTCAAAGAGCTTCTCGCGGACGACCTGCTCCACCACCGGTCGGACCTCGGCGTTGCCGAGTTTGTCCTTGGTCTGGCCTTCGAATTGGAGATTTTTTATATCCAGTTTCACCGAGACGACCGCGGTCAATCCTTCCCGGACGTCATCACCGGTGATCCCTTCTCCCCCGTCTTTAATCGCTCCTTTGGCTCTTCCGAAATCGTTCACGACCCGGGTTAGTCCCGCTCGAAAGCCGGTGAGGTGGGTTCCCCCTCCGGGATTAAAGATGTTGTTGGCGAAGCAGAGGACGTTCTCGTTGTAGCCCTCGTTGTACTGGAGGGAGACCTCGACGTCCACTCCATTCCGGTTCTCGTGGGCGTAGAAGGCCGGGTGGAGAGGATTCTTGTTGCGGTTGAGGGCCTCCACGAAGGAGCGGATCCCGCCTTCGAAGAAATAGTTCTCTTCGCGGTCGCCGCGTTCATCGGTGAGATGGAAGAAGACTCCTTTGGTGAGGAAAGCGAACTGGCGGATGCGCTCGGTTAGAAAATTGAAATCAACCTGCACATCCTTGCCGAAGATTTCCGGGTCGGAGTGGAAGGAAACAACCGTGCCGGTTTGATCGGCCGGAACTTTTCCAATTTCTTTTACCTTATACAACGGCTCTCCCCGCTTGTATTCTTGGGCCCAAAGTTTTCCGTTTTGGCGAACTTCCACTTTCATGTGATCGGAAAGGGCGTTCACGACCGAGGCTCCGACTCCATGCAATCCACCGGAAACTTTGTAACCGCCCTCACCGAACTTCCCACCGGCGTGGAGTTTGGTCATCACCAATTCTAAGGCCGAGACTTTGTACTTGGGATGAAGATCGACCGGAATTCCCCGGCCGTTGTCGGTGACCTTGATGTAACCGTCTTTGCCGACATTCACATCAATTCGATCGCAAGCTCCCATTAAGGCCTCGTCGATCGAGTTGTTGACGATCTCCAGAACGAGATGGTGGAGGCCGTTAATGTCGGTGGAACCGATGTACATTCCCGGGCGCTTGCGCACCGGGTCGAGCCCTTCCAGGACCTGGATTTGGGCGGCGGTGTAGTCGGAGTTGGTTTTATTTTTCGGCATTGTTTATATCGCTCGGTTCTTAAGTTCTCGTCCCGCAGACTCGTTTCCCTCGACTACGCTCGGGACCGCAACCAATTTTTCAAAGCACGGGGTCAAAATCGCTTGCTAACTCAAACATTGCGGGACTGGGCTTTCTCAAGAACCTCCGCTTATAATCCCTTCAAATTCTATCAACTAAGGAGTAAGCAATCAACGGCCATTTTGAGGTTGGTGGAGTCGTCCTGCAGCAGTTTTTTCGTCTCCCAGATCTGTTTAAGAATCGGGCTCGGCGCGGCGGCGAGCTGGGCTTCCAGGTCGTTGATGAACGCGGTGGCGGCGTCCCGCTCGTAGCCGACCTTGTCCTCAAAGAGCGCCAGTCGCTCCCCGCCGGTGGCGGCCCAGATCTCGGCCGTAACCTTGGCGTTCCGGGCATGGTAGTCGCCGATGACTCGGGTCACCAGGCAGCGGGAGACGACGGTCGGAAAGAGAAGATCCGGGTGGGGCACGGTGAGAACGAAGGTGAAGAATCCCGGCGGTTCCTCGAGGGTTTTCAGCAGGGTGTTCTGGGCCTCCTCGTTCATTCGCTGGGCCTCCAGGACCAGCAGACCGCTCCTCCGCCAGGGCGCCTGGGGGTGGACGTGCCAGTGCGGCATTCGGGCCCGGATCTCCCGTATCGGAGCGATCTTTCCCTCGCTCTCGATCGAGTGAATAAAGTGTTCTTTGAGAAGCTCTTGGGCTTGGGTTTCGCGGGCTTGGGGATTGGCTCCCCAGAGAAGATAGTTCGGCATACCAACAGTATAAAGGAATGGAGAATAGGAATGGAGAGTAGTTAGTGCTGCCCTATTTTTGCGATACTGTAGATAACTATGCCCGA
>DATDSA010000033.1:0-20311 GCA_035291485.1 Patescibacteria group bacterium
GGTTTGTTCCGACGTACGCAACCGTTCCGATCGCCAAGGCGGCGATGATGAGAATAAAGATAAAGGCGATTCCACTACGTTTTCCCAATTCAACCTAGTTGTAGCACAAATTGATTTCTCTCTGCCCCGTGCTAACCTAGAGACAATCGAAATTAAGGAGGAGAGATGGACGAGCTGTTGGCGTTGTCGACCAGACAGCCGTGGGCTAGTCTGATTGTCTTGGGGCTCAAGGACATCGAGATCCGCACCTGGATAACCAAGCACCGCGGCCGGCTTCTCATCCATGCCGGGACTACGATCAGTATTCGGCCGATGAAGTTTTGGTTCCCGAAGAGGAACGTCCCAACCGGGGCCATCATCGGCAGCGTCAAGCTGATCGATGTCGTTCGTTTCACACGGAAAACCTGGAAGGAGTGGGGCGACCGGCACCTGGACATCGGGCGGCTGCCGCTCGAGAACACCTACGCCTGGATCCTGGAGGACCCGCGGCCGTTCCTCGAACCGATCCCGTACCGGGGATTGCTGAAGCTGTTCCGAGTGAGCTCCCTCGCAGTGCACCGCGCCCTAACCGCTTCTCTAACCCAACGCTAACTCCGTTGGGTTTTTTAATTGTTATAGTGAAACCGTGCCAAAAAAGACTCTCCTCATCCCGCTGATTATCATCCCTATCCTGGCAGCCGGGGCCTATCTCGTCTATCTCCAGCTGAAAGGAAACGATTCGGGAGACCAGACCACGGAGCTTTCCGATGCGAAAAAGGCCGGCCAAAATCTTTCCAACGGCAAGTGCTCGGGGGAAGGACCGGGAATCTTGACTGCTCTTCCGATGAACAAAGATGATTTTTCAATTATCATCCCATACGGATTAACGGCCGGCGGACACGTGACCCCGATCGACCACCAATACTACTCACCGACCGTCTTTAATTCTCCCCGCGATACTTATCCTGTTTTTGCGATGGCGGATGCCCGGTTGGTGGACGTTCAACCCCGCGACACGGAACGCGGCCGGGAATACCGGATGGTCTTCTCGATGACCTGTACCTTCCTTTACTACTACGATCTGGTAACGAGCTTAGCTCCTGATGTCCAAACCGCCTACGAGCGGGGAAATATGGATCTTTCGGTCACCGCCGGACAGATCATCGGCCGGATCGGCGGACAGACTTTGGACTTTGCCGTCTGGGACACGACCAAGCCCCTAACCGGCTTCGTCCGGCCGGAAAGCTACGCTGGCGAAGCTTGGAAAATATATACTGCCGATCCGCTAGAGTATGTCACCAAAGAATTAAAAGAGAAGATGCTGGCCAAATATATCAGGGTTGCGGACCCGATTTCGGGAAAAATCGACCATGATATTGACGGTCGACTAGTCGGAAATTGGTTCTTGGAAGGCAGCGGCGGATACGCTGGTCCGGGTGAGAATCAGCAAGGATATTGGAGCGGGCATCTTTCGATCGCCCCGGAACACATTGATCCGACCGCTTTTATTGTTTCCTTTGGAGATTTTAACGGAGAAGCCACCCAATTCTCCATTCCGAGAAATTCCCTCAACCCCGCGGAAGTCTCTTCCGCCACCGGGTTGGTTAAGTACGAACTGCTCTCCTGGAACTACCAAATGGGGGACGGGAAATTTTGGGATCGCTCCAGTTTCCCCGTTCTACCTATGGAACTATACAACGAGGGGTATCCATCCCAAGGTTGCGTTCTTCTTCAGCTAATTGAGGATCGAAAGCTCAAAATGGAAGTTTTCCCCGGAAAAACGTGTTCCAGCGTGACCGGATTTACCGCCCAAGCCCAGCTCTACACGCGTTGAAGCTAGCAGTTTCCAACCGGCGCAAAAAGAAAAAGGGCCGAACGGTGGGTTCAGCCCTTGATGGATTCGACAAGCTCACCACAAGACAATCATATAATCCTGCGTGCGTGCTCGTCAATGGATTTGAAAAGAGCTTCCTTAAGCTCGGGAGGAGCACCCGGAGCAAAAGGATTGACTCCCCCGAAAACCCCCCCCGGAAGTTCGGCCACCTTGCGGCTCGCCTCGTCCAGAGTCGCCATCAGGCTCTCCGACTTCTTTTCCTTCTCGTGAGCCAGGAAATCGTGCTCGATCTTTTCCCACTCCTCGTGAGTGAAAACCCGTTTGCAGTTCTTGCAATTGATGTCCCCGCCGCCCAAATTTCCTCGCCGGTCGGGAGCGACGTACCACCACTCCACCACCCCGCCGCAGATCGGACAAGGGGTGTCGTAGACGACCCAATCATCCATCGAAATCCCTCCTCTTCGGTTTCTCACCAGGAGCCAGAATTCTGACGCGATTCTCCGGCGTCATCTCTGCCAGGCCCTTGTCGAGCATCTCCCAAATCCCCCGATTGACCATGAAATTGGGAAACTGGCCCAGCAATCGATGAAGTCTGAACGGCCGGTAGGTTCCGGGCCGGAGCGCCCTTAGCGCCGCGGACACCTCAACCGACATCTCCATCTCTTCCTTTTCTGAGTGCGGCCACCGTTTCACGAGGCGTTCTCGCCGACGGCGAGCCACCCCCGCCCGAAGCACCGCCCAACTGCGGCCAAATTTCGGCATGGACGCCTCCTTTCTTTGGGATTAGTTTAGCAGAGGGGGCCAAAGTGGTAGTTTTATTTTGAATGGGTGAACCGATCGAACCTACCAACCATCCGAAAGAGGACCTGCACCGCTGGGAAGACGAGGGCGGAGCTGTTTATCCAGACGAAGAAAAAGAGGCTATCGAAGAGAGCGAAGAGCCTCCTCGAGAGCCTCAAAACAATCCAGAGCCATCCGCTCCACCTTATTCAGAGGAGTGAACTCCGAAAACTTCCGCAGCCGCCGCGCGTCCTCTCGGTATTTCTTCAGGACTGCACGCAAGCGAGCATCTTTCTCCTTATCTTTCGCCATGCTCACTTCCTCGCTGGAGGATCAGCGGAACCCTCCTTGGCGCCCGGGGAACGATAACCAAAAATCGAATCAAAGAACGCTGGACCGAGCAGATAGAATGGTCCGAAGGAACGGCGCACCGCCGCCACCCTGATCTGGTCGCCAAAACGGTAGGCGATCTCGTTCAACCCCCGGTAGGCGTAGAGCTTACCATCGGTGTGCCTCAACAGCTTAGGTGAGACGGTGATGCTCACTCCCTCTTCTCCTTCGGCGGCAGGATCCGGACGCGGGATGTCGGCGTGAATCTCGCTAGACCCTGGTCGACCATCCTCCAAATGGCGGCCATAACGGTGTACCGGTAGCGCTGCTTCACCCGGCGAACCACTCCATCCGGAGAGTAAACCCCCGGCGGCAGCCGCTTCACCGCTTCGAAGGCCTCATCGTACAGAGCAGACTCCTCGGCGGCGCTCATTCCCGAACCACCACCCATCTCCGCCAGGCTCTGGTACATCGCACCCTCCTCCTTCTTTTGGAACTAGTTTACACCAACAAATAAAAAGGACCGAAATGGGAGTTTCGGTCCTGGGAGCAATCAGAGATGAACGTAGTTCTCGATCGCGTAGTTGATTTCCTCCCGCGTGGGATGTGCGCCCTCTCTCAACGCCCGACGGCCCTTCCCGGTGATCCGAAAGTACTCTTGGAAGTGGTCCGGCATATCGGGTATCTTGACGAGCTTGTGACGCACCAGACCCTGGAGAACGCAGGCCTCCGCCAGCCGGAGCGTGAGCATCTTCTTCTCGAAGATACGGTCGTGCCAAAGGCCGTCCTCGAGAATTTTCAGAAGCGTCTTCACCCGCCGGTCGATCACCGGATCTCTCTTTCTTCGACGAGCGTGAGCTCTCCCCACCGCCCAGCTGCGGCCCCTTTTCGGCATCAGAAGTTCTCCTTTAGTTCCGGACCCGGAAACCACTTCTCCGGGCGAAGCTCCTCGATCGCCGCCCGAACCAGAGCCCAGATCCCGTCGCTGGGATCATGCCAAACGATTGCGTTTCGGGCAACTCCCTCGGGAGTTCGGATGACGCAGCCGTAGGAGTAGCGTCCCTTCCCATCCCGCCGAGACGTTCGGTGCGCGGTCAGAGTTCCAACCACTCGGCCGTTCACGGACAGCTCGCAGATCATCATCTCTCTTCTCCCTTCTTTTGGAATCATTCTACCAAACGAATCTTGAAATCCTATAGACCGGTGGTAAGATTAAGAAAATCCGAGTTGGGAGGAGAAACAGGATGAGTCCTTTAGCTGTCTTCTTTGGGATTTTTCTGGGGCTGATCTTGGCGCTGATCGTCCAAAGCATCCAGATCCGGGTCGTGCGACGGCGGTTCATCCGATACTTCGGCCGCAACGCGACTCAGTCGGAGGTCGATGGGAAGTTGGTGGCGATGGCCGGCGCAATCGCCTACTCCCGCCGCCAACAGCTTGGCTACGTCAAGAGCTTTCTCTTCGGAATGAGCGAGTCCATCGATCTCGATGAGAAATCACCGGAGAGGAAAAAGGCGGAGAGTATCGCAAAGGCGTTGCTGAAAACAAGCCTCAGTTGGAAACGGGCCTTCCGGAGAGGCCGAAGAGGTTTCCGGCGCGCCCAGCGACTGGCGAAGCATCACGGCTTCTCCGTACGGAAGGACTACACCGACTACCTTCGATAAAATCCTGTTCGGGACGATCACAAGCAGCAGACAAACGTCCGCTGCTTTTTCTTTTTGCGGAAAAATTAAGAGACCTTCCCAGCCGAACCGAAGAGGGTGATTTTGGCCTCGATGATTTTTTGGACGGCCGCAATCACGGGCGGCATAATCTTATAGATCGCCACTTCATCCGAAGATTTGAGAGTTTCCTCCAGTGTTTTTCGATAAGCTAGTCTAAGTTCGGTGTTGACGTTGACCTTCACAATTTTGCCGATCTTAATCGCATTCCGGACCTGCTCCTCCGAAATGGTGCTGCCCCCGTGCAAGCTGAAAAAGCAAGAGAGCCGGGCGCGCAGCTTCGCCAAAAGATCCAAGTCGAGGTGCTTCTCGCTGGCGTAGACTCCGTGGACGTTGCCGATGGAAACGGCGAGGGTATCGATCCCCGTTCTCCCGACAAAATCCTCCGCCTGATCAGGATCGGTGAGCTTTTCTTGGGCCACCACGTCCTCGGCTTTTTCCTCGTGGACCGCGCTCGTCCCGCCGATCGGCGTTAGCTCCGCCTCGCACAGTAGCCCCTTGGCGTGGGCCTCCGCGGCGATCTTTTTGGTGGCGGCAACGTTTTCTTCGTAAGGAAGTTTGGAGGCGTTGATGTGGATCAGGTCGTAACCGGCGGCAATGCCCTCCTCGGCGGCCTCGACCGACGGCGAATGGTCCAAATTAATGAGCATTGGCACGCCGAATTCCTCGCTCAGATTTCGAACCACGTCCACCAAATTAGCGGGTTCGATGAATTCGGTCTCGCCGTGCGAGCTCTCGGCGATCACCGGCGCCTTTAGGGCCCCGGCGGCCTGCGCGATCGCTTTGAGGGTCTCCAAATTGGCGGCATTGAAGGCGCCGATCGCGTAGCCCTCATCGTGCGCTTTTTGGAAGAGTTCTTTGGAAGTCATTTTGATAACAAATTAACAATTAGCATATCGTCAATTATCAAATCATTTGTTAATTGGATACTTGTCAATTGGTAATTGCAATTGAACAATTTATTTGCTCTTTAATTCGATCGCTCTCTTCGCGGCGGCGATGACGTTCTTGGCGACCAGACCAAACTTCACCATCAGCTCGTCCGGCTCACCGGATTCGCCAAAACGGTCCTTCACACCGACCCTAATTACAGGAACGGGGTGGTTTTCTCCCAGAAACTCCGCGATCGCTCCCCCCAGCGCCCCGTTGACCTGATGCTCCTCAGCCGTCACAATCGCCCCGGCCCTTTTGGCGGCGGCGAGGACGGTTTTTTCGTCCAGCGGTTTGACACTCGGGGAATCGTAGACCTCAACCCCCAGGCCCTCCTTTTCAAGCGCGCCGGCCGCCAGAATGGACTCGTGAACGAGCGGACCGCAGGCGAAGATCGCCACGTCCGGCTTTTCCTTCGCCGATTCCCAAAAGAGCTGGGCTCTGCCGATCTCAAAGGGCGTCTCCGCGGTCGTAATCACCGGTGTTTTTTCGCGGGCGAAGCGCATGTAGGCTGGGCCATAGATCTGGGCGATGGTTTCAACGATCCTTTTAGCCTCCCACAGATCGCAAGGGGCGAAGACCTTCATGTTAGGCTGGACCCGCATCAAGGTCATATCCTCCAGGGCCTGGTGGGTGGCCCCATCCGGGCCAACGGAAACCCCGGCGTGGGCGCCCATGATCTTGACGTTGGCGTTGTTCAGGGAGATGGTTGTCCGGATCTGTTCGTTGTTTCTCCCCGGAGAGAAAGCGGCATAGGAGGCGATAAAAGGCACCTTTCCGGCCATGGCCATTCCGGCCGCAACCGAGGCCATGTTCTGCTCGGCAACCCCGATCTCCACGTACCGGTCGGGGAACTCCTTCTGGAACATCTGGGCCCGGGTGGACTCGGAGAGATCGGCGCAGATGACCACCACGTTCGGGTCCCTCTTGCCGGCTTCGACCGCTCCCAACCCGAATCCGTCCCGGGTCGGTTTTGCCTCCAGCTTGGCCTTATCCAGAATGTTTTCTACTAATTTCGCGGCTCTGTTTATTGGCATATGTTTTAGTAACTCAAGTTACTTAAGTAACTGCAGTAACTTCGGTTACTCGTGTTCACTCCTGATCCTGCCTCCCAGGGTCCTGATCTCTCTAATCGCTTCGAGCGCCTCCTCCGGTTTGGGCGGCTTGCCGTGCCACTCGTACTTTCGCTCCATAAACTCCACTCCCCGCCCCGGGATCGTGTGCGCCAGGATCAGCGAGGGCTTGTTGAAGACCGCCTTGGCCTTGTTGACGGCGGCGATCAGCTCCTCGATGTTGTGGCCATCGATGTCTTGGACGTGCCAGTTGAAGGCCTCGTACTTCTGCATCAGAGGCTCCAGCGGCATCACATTCTCGGTGAAGCCGTTGATCTGGATGTTGTTGCGGTCGAGGATCGCGATCAGGTTGCCGAGCTTGTTGTTGCCGGCGAACATCGCCGCCTCCCAGACCTGGCCGGCCTGTTGTTCCCCGTCGCTCATCAGCACGTAGGTCCACCACTTCTTTTTGTCCATCTGGGCAACCTTCGCCATTCCGGCGGCCTGAGAAAGGCCGGAGCCCAGGGGACCGGAGGTGGTCTCCACTCCCGGCAGCTTCTCCCGTTCGGGGTGCCCCTGCAGACGGGTGCCCAGCTTCCGCAGGGTCCAGAGCTCCTCGTGGGGGAAATAGCCGGAATGAGCCATCACGGTGTAGCGGGCGGGACAATAATGGCCGCAGGAGAGCAACAACCGGTCGCGCTCCTCCCAATCGGGCTTCTTGGGATTGTGGTTGAGGATGTGGAAGTACATCGCCGTCCAGATCTCCATCGTCCCCAGCGGGGCAGCGGAGTGGCCGGAACCGGCCTTGGTGAGCATTTTGATCAGGTCCACCCGCATCTCGTTCGCCATCTTGTAGAGATCGTCCACGCTGTAGTGTTCTTTCTTGGGGAATTGCATATTAGCTAGTGCTGTCCTCGCTGATGCTCGGTTGCAATAATTTTGCGCATTCGCAAAATTAGTAAACAGCCGCGGGACCGTCGTTGTCCGCTTCCAGTCTTCGGATCTCCTTCAGGACCGCCTCCGGGCTGTCCACGATCCGGTAGACCTTCATCTCTTCTCCTCTAATATACATATTTTTCTCGAAGGCCGCCAACATGTCCCGCCAGAATTCGCCGTAGAGAATGAAGGGTTTGTGGTGGCCGAAGTAGAGACGGGCCAGACCCCAGGCCATCCCAAACTCCGAGAGGGTACCGGTACCACCCTTGAAGGCGATATAAGCGTCCCCCGCGTCCAGCAGCTTCATCGTCCGGTCGATGTAGTGTTCGGTCACGATCTCCTCGTCGATCACGTTGGTCTTGTCGCGGCCCTCAAAGAGCGGGGCGTTTTTGGGGTAGAAACTGACACCGATCACCCGGCCGCCGGCGGCGTGGGCGCCCAGAGTGGCAGCTTTCATCACTCCCGGCCCCCCACCGTTCACGATCGTGTAGCCGCTCTCCGCCAGGAGTTTAGCCGTCGCAAAGGCGTCTTTCCAGACCTGGTCGCCCTCTTTTGCGTCCGCGAAACCGAAAATAGTGATCTTCTTAAACTTGCTCACGGCAAGTAATTATCAATTATCAATTAACCAATTAGCAAATAGAAAGACAGCAAATTATCAATTAGCAGGTGGACAATTAACAGTTGACAAAAAACGGATCTCGGTGAACAATTAGCCAAATGGCGGGAATAAAGTCCGATCAACTCTACGAACGCGCTAAAGAGTTCGCGCTGGGATGCGCCAAAATTGGTTCCGTAGTCCCAAAAACGACTGCCAACATTACCTACTTCAGACAACTTGTTCGGTCCTCCGCTTCAATCGCTGCAAACTATCTTGAAGCTCAAGAAGCGTTGGGTAAACAGGACTTCGTCTTTCGCTTAAAGATATGCCGGAAAGAAGCCAAAGAATCTCGATACTGGTTAGAACTTTTGTCCGAATTGAATCACGCCGGTGAGAAGTTGATTGAACTACAACGGGAGGCCGATGAACTCGTAAGGATTTTCAGCAAGTCTGTTAGAACCACCGAATCTCACTAATTTGATAATTGGGAATTTGTTAATTGCTAATTGATCTCAGGGATTCTATCGCGTTGGGGACATCCTCGGCTTTAAAGATGGCCGAACCTGCCACCAGGATCGTCACCCCCGCAGCGAGCATCCCCGGCGCCGTTTCGGCGCTCACCCCGATATCGACCGAAATCGGCAGGTTCGGAAATTTGCCCCGAACCTTCTTGATGGTCTCCAGGACCGCGGGGTTGAACTTCTGTCCGCCGAAGCCACTCTGCCCGCCCATCGCCTGAAAGCGGTCGACCTTTTCCAGAATTTTTTCGTAGCCGGCGAGAGGGGTTTCGGGCTCGGCGGCGAGACCAACGGAGAAACCGATGGCCCGGGCCTGGGCGAAGATCGGCTCCCAATCCTTAGCGGATTCGACATGGAAGATCAGCTGGTCCACCCCGGGGTGGTGGAGGCGCTCGATCCAGTTCGCGGGATCGGAAACCATCAGATCGGCTTCGATTTTCGGGGGCGGGTTGTACCCCAGCGCGTCGATCGCGTCCAGAACCAGAGGGTCGGAGAAGGTGGTGTTGTCGACGAAGATGCCGTCCATGATGTCCCACTGAACCCGGTCAACGTGAGAGGCAACCAGATCAAAGCGCTGGAGGAATTCTTCGCGGGTGTCGACGAGGAGCGCGGGAACGATTTCGGGCATATCAACCCAAATTATCAATTATCAATCGATCAATTAGCAAATAAGCAAACGGCCCGTGATAGGATAAAATCAATCAAGAAAACCACCGCCTTGGCGGGGCTCCGCTGAAAGCGGGAGGAGGAGTGATGGGTTCGCCCTGGAGAAGGAGGAACAAGAGCATCATCACTCTGGAGGAGGCGGTCTTTAAGGGCCGGCGCGTCTGCCAAAAGTGCGGCGAGAAGATTCTGCGGCGAAAAGCCGAAGAAGGAGAGAGGGATGGGTCTGTTGAGAACGGTGCGGAGGTGGTTGAGGCTCCCCGAGAAGCCGGCGGTGAAGAAACCGCGGCCGAAGTACATGTGGGAGATCCTGAACCGGATTCTCCCTGAAGAGCACCCGCGAAAACGATGGCGAGAGAATCCGTACGACCAGCTCGCCAACAAGCGCGTGAGTGAGGTCTTTCCCCCGAAGAGTTAAGCTATCTGCCAGCGAGGATTAAACCCCTCAATTTGCGAAGCAAATCTAGCCCCGCATTCAGAATTGTTCTGGTGCGGGGCGTCTTCTTATGCCTGGACTTCCAGATCGGCGATTTTCTGGAGGCGGCGAAGGTGCCGCTCCTCGCTGGGGGAAGGAGTTTCGAGCCAGAGTTTCACGATTTTTTGGGCCTGCTCTTCGGTCAGGTGATC
Source organism: Patescibacteria group bacterium (assembly GCA_035291485.1). GTDB lineage: Bacteria > Patescibacteriota > WWE3 > 9FT-COMBO-53-11 > 9FT-COMBO-53-11 > 9FT-COMBO-53-11. The sequence goes on from DATDSA010000033.1 coordinate 9,966, forward strand.
GGCCGGCAGGGCGAGCACGTTGGCGCCGTCGTGCTGGCGAGACTGCTTCACTAGTGTTGCGTCGTCGCTCCAGACAACCGCCGAACGCACTCCCCGGAATTTGTTGGCGACGATGTCCACCCCCACCGCCGAACCGCAGAGCAGGATCCCCCGGTTTTCTTCGGGGCTCTCCGCCACTCTCCGGGCGACCTGGGCGGCAAAATCGGGGTAGTCGTCGGTCTGGTCGTAAACGGTGTTGCCGAGGTCCTCAAAGGGAAGTTTCCAATCCGCCAGCCAAGTCTTGATCTTTTCTTTGAGCTCAAACCCGCGGTGGTCCGTACCGAGGTAAATCACAACTTAAAGTTACAAGTTTCAAGTAACAAGTAACAAGTGGCTATCTCGCTTTGACGAAAGTGATCGCGAGCAAGGACCCCAGCGCGGCCGGGATAAAGAGGATCGGCCAATTGGACGGGAAGAAGTACCAAAGAATAGCGCAAAGCAGGACCGCGAAGATGATCGTCAGGTGAATGCTCACCTCTCTCTTAAGAACCGAAAGAAAGTGGTCCTTCTTGGCCAGTTTGTAAAACAGAGATTCCGCCCCAATCCCATAAAAAGGGGCCACCAACCCCCGGTAAGCATTGAGAACCGCCAGTGCCAAAATGCCGGGGAAAAATCCGACCAGAAACCAAAACGGCGCCAGGAACAACGCCCCGGCCTTAAAAACCCGGCGGCTTCCGAGAGAATCCACCACCCTCCCGGCGACAACCATGAGCGCCACCTCGACCACCGCAAAAACGGAAGTTACCGCTCCCAAATTGGTGAATGATTTCACCACTCCGAAGAGGAAAAGAGGCCAAAAGAGAGCAGCGATCACATTCTCCAACCTGATCCCTAAGAATCCGGTCAGAACCGGGCGCCAGGGGCGGGAAAAAGTTTCCGCCAGGATCTGCTTCGCTCCAACGAAACGAAATCCGAGATGATCACCGACCCAAAGAATCGGGATACTGGAAAGAAGGATCAACAACATCCCTAGCCCGTAGAGGACGGGGAAACCGAAGGTTGCCACCACCAGTCCGCCAAAGAACGGTGCCAGCGCCGAAACCACCGAGACAAAAACCCCCATCCAGGCGATCTTGCGCCCGAATTCCCCGTCCTTTCCGGAGGCCAGAAAAACACTGTGGTAGGTTACCCAGAAAGTAGGAATGGTCAGGCCTTCGAAAATAGCCGCCGGTAATATCAATAAAGGATTGCGGGCGGCCAAGAGCAAAAGGAGGAGGTTTAGGATCCGAAAAACATTGGCCAGCAAGACACTGCGGCCGGCTCCCAACCGCAGCAAAAAAGCCGGAGCGACTAGCAGAGAGAAGATCGCTGTCAACGAAAGAACCCCGTAAAAAGCCGGCAAATAGTAAAAGTTGCCGGTAAGCTGAAAGATATAGATCGGCACAAAAATTCCGATCATTGAGAGCCCAAAGTGCAGGATCGAGGTGGTCAAATAGAGTGAATTGAGCGGGCGACGGTAGAAGTGATAGTGTTCAAGGCGACTGAGCCCTAACATAATAAGAAATAAGATACCAGATAAAGGGTGTCAGGAGTTAGAGACAAGACGAAGAACACAAGAAACGCCGAAGGGAAGACTGTAATAATATATTATATACTATAACAGCCGATCGGTTAAATCTTCAGTAATCTATCAGGGTCAAACCTTGAGTTTGCTCAGCTGTTTTTCCGCGATATCCCCGACCACCGGTAGTTTGTACTGTACCCCCTGGTAGGCCTGATACATCAGGTAGAACCAGAGAATCAAGAGCACCAACCCCAGCGGAACACTGATAACCCACCAAAGAACATTGACCACCGGAACGTAGCCGATGACAAAGTTAAACACGAAGTAACCGCCGGTGAGGACGGTGGACTGCATCGCGTGGAAGCGAACGAACTTGTTCTGCTTCTCCGTCAGGAGAAGGAAAATCCCCGATACAAATCCCAAAAGATAGGCCAGTGCTCCCGTCAGGTTTTCTTCCAGTCCGATTTGAGTTTTAGCCATTCAAATCACCCCCCATCGAATGGCTCAATTATCAATTATCAATAGATCAATTAGCAAATAGGGACGCAGGATACCGTTTTCGAGGAACATCCCGCAGGGCAACGAGGGAGAAGCGACCTGTCCAACAGGCAGGGACGCTGTTTCCGAGAAAATGGTAACCGAGTCCCAACTAGCGTTTTCGCTGCTGCCGAAACAACTCTTCCATTTCAGCGACCGTTGTCGCCTGTTCGGGATTTTTATCGTCACGGAAAGCCATCAGACGGGGGAAGCGCAGGGCCAACCCACCCGCCGTGTGCAGGGGAGATTTGGTAATCTCATCGGCCCGGATGGCAACCACGATCCGGGGCTCCGCCCAGACATCCGGGGTGTGCTCTTTGGCGACTTCCGCGTTCTTGGGTTTTTCCTTGGTCTTGAGGGCGTCCACCCGCCTTTTCATCTCCCGCCACTCCTCGTCCGTTAACCCGGAACCAACCCGCGAAATCGTTTTGAAAGTGTCGGTTTTGGCGTCGTAAACGGCGGCGAGAAAACCGCCGATCCCGAACTGGGTCCGCTTGCCCCGGCCCGTGTAGTAGCCGAGCACCACACAATCAATTGTGTCCTCCAGCTTGCCACTCTCCACCCGCTTGAGCTTGACCCAGTTGAAGTTGCGCACGCCGGCTTGATAGACTCCATCCAGCCGCTTGGTCATAATCCCCTCCAGCCCATGCTCGATCTCCTCCATAAAGAATACCTCCAGCTCTTTGGCATCAGTGAAGACCCGCTCCTCGGCAATGAGAATGACGTCTTGACGACCCGACGACTCGATCAGCTTCTCCAGTGCCCGGCGGCGGGTTTCGTAGGGTTTTTGGGTCAGATCCTCACCATCGAGATAGAGCAGATCAAAGGCGAAAACCTTGAGAGGAAGTTCCAACGCTTTCTCTTTGATTCCATACTTGCGTTTGCGCTTGGCGGTTTCCTGGAACGGTTCGAACTCCTCGGTCTCGGGGTTGTAGGCGATCGCCTCCCCCTCGAAGATCAATGAGTTCGCCGCTAGTTTTTGGGCAGCGGCGGCGATCTCAGGGAACATCGGAGTGGTGTTCTCCAAATTGCGGGAGAAAATCCGCACCCAGGGACCTTTTGCCACCCCGACCAATCCAGCCAGAGCCGGCTGCTCAACGCCCTCATTATCCGCTGCCTGCTTGCGGCTTTTGTCCAGGTGAACCTGAACCCGAAAGCCGTCATACTTCGGTTCGGCGGCCAGCTTTCCACCCATTTTCTCCAGGATTTCCACCGGGGTCGGCAGGCGTTCCGCCGCCGCCATCCGTACCGGGACCCCCACTGTGACTTCGATCTTTTCTATACCTTTTGCTCCTTTACTCTTAACGAACTGAGCAATCCGGCCGATGTCAGCCGAGACGTTGTAGGCCCGCTCGATCAAGGGGCGGAGGGATTTATCCCCCACTTCGGCGACCGAGAGGGCATCCAGGATGGTCTTGTCCGAGAAACCCAAGCGCAAGCTCGCCACCGGGATCCGGGCAACGTACCGGACCGAGAGCGGGTCGAGGGACCGGAAGAGCTCCGCCATTCCCCGGACCTTGCGCTCCTGCGAGCCGGTTCCGGAATCCTCCGCAACTCTCCTAAGCTCGTTGTAAACTTCCTCAACGGTTAAATTTTTATCGCGTTCGGCGCGATTAGCGATCTTCGATCGCGTCCTTTTGAATTTTGACTTTTTACTTAGCAACTCAGCTGCTTCGCCCAGATCCCCTTTCTCCTTGGCGATCTTCTCGGCCTCCGCTCCGGGGACCGTGTAGGCGTCCGCCATCACCCGCAGCAGCAGCTTTCCGGCGAGGTTGAACTCCACGCCCTCATAGAGCGGGGCCAGCTGGCCGAGAACGAGATAGCAGATTTTGTCAATCTCCTCAGGAGAGGACTCTTTCAGAAGCTCCGCCAGAATGGCGGTGATTTCTAACCGCTTGGGAGTGGTTTCGATCCGCGAAAAGTACTGGGCTAAACGGGAAAATTGCATCAGTTTGATGATACCGCAAAGAGAGGCAATAAGGTTGAAGTCCTATAACTCGGTGGTATACTTAAAATAACTCAAACGCGCAAAGCGCAAAAGGAGAGACGAGATGCTGCTCTACAAAGTAGCGGCGATTTTTTTTTGGGATCTTGGGGATCATTGATGTTCTGTCCAAAGACGATCAGTGGATCTTCTACACGATCGCAGCGATTCTGTCCTTGGGGCTCAGTGATATCATTGACGAGCTGCGCAAAATCCGGTAAGGTCACAGCGGTTGACGTCGTCATGTAGTTTAAGCGGCTTCACTAGAACCGCACGTTCGACACAGGCTCGAAACACCAGTTTCGGGCCTTTTTCTTTTTGCAGAGCAAAAAACTAAGTTCGCGGAGCGAGCCGTCCTTTAATTGAAATCCTATAATTCGGTGGTATGATTAAACCAACTCAAACGCGCCCAGGGCGCAGAAGGAGAGAAGGGGATGATGGAAGCCGGCTTGGTTCTTTTCCTTGTGGCACTCTTTTCATTCGTTGGGGTGGTGGCAACCATGATTGCTACCATCGCAACCCAAAGCATGCGGCGGGAGAAACACCTCTTGCGTGCCATGTGGGTGCTGTTAACGGTCGCGCTTATTTCCGTGGTGGGAAGCACCATTCTGATCGTCTCCAGCCTTTCTGTCTGAATGTTCCATCCAGGCTCGAAACACCAGTTTCGGGCCTTTTTCTTTTTCCACTTATTTACAACCCTATAGTCTGGTGATAGAATAAAAACATCTCGAACGCGCCCAGGGCGCAGAAGGAGAGAAGGCGTGAAGACAATCCTCGATCCGTATTTCTGGGGCATGGTCTTCGGAACAATCGCTGGAGCCGTCATCGGTGGAGTCGTCGGCTACTTCGTCGACGGCCAGCGAGGTTTCGAGCTGGGGAACGGCGTGCTGACGGGATATCTCGCCGGGGTTTTCCTCTCGGCGTTCATCCTTGATTGGATCCACGAGCGGTGGTGGGGATGGTCTAGGTGGTATCGGTTTGGCAGACATGGCATATCCCCTTGGAGAGATCGCGGGCGATGAGCTCTCAAGATCAGGCTCGAAACATCAGTTTCGGGCCTTTCCTTTTTTCTTGCTATCCCTTAGTTCCGGAGATATCATTTAGAAAACAAGAAAAGGAGGAAGGATGGGGAAAAGAGCGGTGTTCAGCTACCATGATGATCCGATTGGATGCGTTTGTCTAGAACTGGCCCAAAAGTCGCGCTCCAAGATCGGTTTTGGCGCCGTTTTGATCAAAGACAGGGAAATTATTGGGCAAGGGTATAACCGCCTCTCAACCCCGTGGGAACGTCGGCGCCTGAGCCACGTGGACTACGCCATTCACGCCGAGCAGGCCTGCATCATCGACGCCCTTAACCACCGGCGGGATGTTTCCGGCTCCGAGGTCTACGTCGTGGGCATGGTCCTCATCGGCAAGAACAAGGGCACGCTCACCGTCCGTTCCGAAAAAGGATACGGCTGTCGCAAGTGTCCCTATACTCTAGAGCGATACAGCATACCCGTGAACATCCCCTACGTGAACGGTTGGGTCAGGCTATCGCCGCACCAAGCCCACACCACCGCCAAGTGGTTTCGCGGAACCGGCAAGTGGTACACGCTGGTTGACGGAACGATGAGTCTTTAACTGTCACAAGCGAAGATGAACAATCTTCGCTTTTTTGTTCCTCAAAGACGAATTACCGAAAGACCTTTTTGAAGAGAAACGGGAATGTGGTTGAGGTCAGTCGTAGTGATAATCGTCTGTCCGTCACCAATGAGGTCGAAGACCCGCGCCCGGTTCTCCTCATCCAGCTCGGAGAAGATGTCGTCCAGGAGCAGGACCGGCCGATTCTCAATCTTCTTCTCCGCAAAGCGCAGTTCGGCTTCCTTCAGCGCCAGCACCGCTCGGCGCTGTTCACCCCGGGAGCCGAAGGAAGAAAGGTTAACGGGTTGATTGTCTGATTGGTTGACTCCAAAGAACTCAAAGTCATCCCGGTGCGGACCGATCAGAGAGGTTTCGGCGGCGATCTCGCGGGGCCGATACTCCAAAAGCCGTTCCGCGGTTAATCCCGAAGGTTGGTAGCCCAGCTCCATTTCCTCCGTCCCGAGCTCCTGATTTATCTCGTCGAAAAATTCTTTCCGCTTATCCTGCAGGAGCACGCCGTGCTCCAGAAACTTGGCGTCCCAAAATCCCAACTCTTCTTCGGAAGCAAAGCCCTTGTTGATCTGCTCCAAGAGCTGATTTCTCCTCTTGCGGACCTGGTCAAATTCGGTCGAAGCGCGGGCGTAGCGAGGATCAACACTCCCTAGCGCAAAGTCGATAAACCGGCGGCGCAGGTCGGGATTACCGGTGACGAGATTGAGGTCTTCAGGAGAAAAAAGCACCACGTGGAAGTGCTGGGAGAAATCGGCCAGACGCCGGGCGACACCGTTCACCCGAAAACGCTTCCCGGTTTCGGTCAGTACCACCTCCAAATCCCGGTCGTCACTTCCCGTAACGATCGCTCTAACGAAACCCAATTTTTCCTCCCCCCGGACCATCTCGCGATCTAGATCGGCCCGCGGCGATTTTCCGAACGCGATCAGAAAGACGGCCTCCAGCAGGTTGCTCTTGCCGGCGGTATTAGGGCCGACCACCAGATTGACGCCTTCTTTAAATTCAAATTCTTTTTTGGGATAGCTGCGAAAGTTTTCGAGGGAGATTTTCTTGATCAGCATCGCGACAAGATTAAATCTAGCACGCCGAGAGAAACAAAAAAGCCAAGCTGGTGGTCCAACTTGGCTTAAACTAATCCCAATTTCCAGCAGGCCAGGACGAAAAGACCGGAGGAGCGGGCGAACGGGTACTCGGACCGAAAGAGCCGCCGCCGCACCGGCCGAAACTCGGCGTTCTCCAGTTCGTAGATCTCGAAGACCCCATGGTGCCTCACAATTAGCTCGGCCAGGCCCGTCAAAAACTGGACCGCCGCCGCGCGATGGCCCAGCTCGGCCAACCCGATTGCAAAAAGACAGATCGGCTCCAGCCAGTACATCGTCCCTCTCCCGTATCCGCTCAGGCCGGTAATCCGGTTGCCGATCTCGACTCGGTCCAGCCCGTAGGGAGGGTAGGCCGTTCCGATCAGCGGCGGTTCGAACAGATGATCAAAGGCGAAGTCCAGAATCCCCTCCGCCTGGCCGGTGTCGGCGATGCCCCAGAGAACCGCCAGGAAATTCGCGACGCTGTCGAAGTGGTCGTGGCGCTTTCCGTCGATCCAATCGAGAAAGTACCGGCCGCCGAAGAACTCCCGCCGAATCCCTTCCCGGATCGTTTCGGCAACTCCGCTGAACTCCGGGAGAAATGCCTCACACTCGGCGAAAGCGCGGCCGAAGAGAACATTGGTGAGGAGCGTCTTCCCGCTCTTGTAGATCCCATCATTCCAACCCCCCATCCAACCCTCTCTAACCAGGCCATCCGCGCCCATCTTTTTCGAGCACCATCTTAAAGAAGCCTCGAGGTGGGGAAGAAACTCTTCCCGCGATCCTTTTTCCCGGCGCAGGAACTCCGTCAACCCGATCGCAAAGAAGGGATTGCTGTCCATCACTTCCGACAGATAGAGAACCTTGTGGCTGCGGAATTTGGGCCGCGGCCTAACTCCGACCTTAAGGCCGAAGCCCGACAACGGCGACCAGTGCCGGCGGATGAGGAAGGGGATCATTCCGTCTCTCCGCTGGAAGGAACACAGCAGCGACAGGTGTCGCCGCACCGGGTCAAAATCCCCCAGTTCCAGAGCGGCCAACCAGGCAAATCCGGCGTCCCGAGTCCAGTAGTCATCGTAGTGATGGCGACCGGCAACAATGCCGTGCTCTTCGTAACAGGCGCGCAGTCCAGACACCGCCATCGCATAGGCCTGCGCCAGGATGGGCGGGAAGGTCTCCACGATTCTCTCCTCCTCTCAGAATAGGTTTTTGGTTATAAGCGTTGGCAGTGTGGGCAGATAAACGTACCCCTTTGACCAACTCTAAGATACTCTATCTTATGTCTACATCGCTGGCAAGGTTGGCCTTTGCGCTGGTAAACCCGCACCACCTGGTCGTAGTTTCCCCGCTCACCATAGATGTTGCGGTACTTCTCGTCGGCGATGGTGGCGCCCCCCAGCCGCAACCCATCCTGTAGAACCTTTAAGGTTGCTTTGTAGAGGTCCTTGATCTGCTGGAAGGAAAGGGAAGAGGCCTTCGCCTCCGGATGAATCTTCGCCAACCAGAGCGCCTCGTTGGCGTAGATGTTACCGATCCCCGAGACCGCTTTCTGGTCAAGCAGGAGAACCTTGATTGCCCGGCCCGATTTCTTGACCGCGACGGAGAATTTTTCGAGGGTCAGGTCGGAGAATGGCTCCGGGCCGTATCCGGCCACGATTTTCTCCAGATCCTCATCCGACTCTACCAAACTGATGTAGCCAAACTTCCGCTGGTCGTTAAAGTGCAGTTCTTTGCCATTGGAGAGCTTCAAAACGACGTGCAGGAACGGGTTTTTAGGGTCTTGGGGAGCGTGAAGGAAGAGCTGGCCGGAGAGCCGGAGATGCAGAACAAGATTCTCTTTACCGGAGAGACGAAATATCAGGAGCTTCCCCCGCCGCTCCACGGCCGTGACCCTCTGCCCCGCGGTGCGTTTGAGGACCTCTCCTCGGGACGGGATAACCATCTTGGGAACATCGGTCCAGATATCGGTGATAGAAAGACCGGACACTTCTTTGTTCAGTTGTTTTCTGATGGTTTCTACTTCCGGTAATTCAGGCATGATCTATTTTTGATCCTATGAAATTATAGAACTCTTTTAGGAAACGGGCCTTGGAGAATTGTTTCGCCTGGGCGATACAGTCCTTTGCTTTATACCTGGACGATTCGAAGTCGCGCCAGACCTCCACCAGCGAAGCTACGGTGGGTTCTGAGAAGAATTCGCCGGTTTTACCAGCGACAATAGTTTCCTTCGCACCACCCTTCGCAAACGCAATCACTGGTTTGCCAAAAGACATCGCTTCCACTGGAACTATCCCAAAGTCCTCATCTGTGGGAAAAATAAGAGCTTGGCAACCAAAATAAAGTTCTGACACCTTTTCGTCGCTTAAGAACCCGAGAAACTCAATGGTCGGTCCGGCCATTCTTTTTAGACGCGTTTCCTCCCTCCCCGTCCCCACAATCTTGAGTGGAACTTTGAGCGCATTCGCCGCCCCGACCGCAAGGTCAATTCGCTTATAACCCAAAAGGCGCGAGACAACCAGGTAGTAGAATTGGTCGGTTGGTTGATTAGTTAACTTGTTGATTGGCTGGTTAGGAAGTTCCACCGGAGGATGGATCACGGTCGCCTCTCGCCCGTAGAACTTCTTCACCCGCCGGGCGACCTCCTGGGAATTCACCAGAATGAAATCCGGGCGCTGGGCGGCCTGGTAGTCCCAGATCCGGAGGAAATTATCCAGGATTGCCAGCACCGGACGGTAGAAGAAGAGCTCCCGCTTTCCCGTTGCCGCCGCGTAGTGGTAGAGAAAACGGGGCGGGGTGTGGATATAGGAGATGTGGACCGCTCCCGGCTTTACCAAAATCCCCTTCGCAAAGAACGCGGTGGAAGAGATCACCAGGTCATACTCCCGCAGATCCAGATTCTCGAAGAGAAAGGGATAAAAGGCGGTGTAGTACTTCAGAAAATGAGCCAGGGGAATTTTGGGAAGCTTAAAGGGACGGATGTCCCAGTTCCGCATCCGCAGAGGCATTTTGGTCGGATCGTGCCGGCTAGTGTAGACGTGAGCGTAGGGAAAAAGCTCGTGGATCGCCTCCAGCACCCGCTCCGCTCCCCCGTATTGGTCTAGGAAATCATGCACTAGCGCAATCTTCATAGTAGCTTCATCTGGTCCTTGTTCTCCGGGATCGCTTCCTCTCCGACCATCTTTTTCAAGAGAGAGCGGAATCCCCATTTCTCGAAAAGGATGTGCACTTCCGGCCGATCGAAACCGGAAAAACGGAGCTTATCGTAATCGATTTCGACCGGAGCATCCACCACAATCGTCGCCAACTTGTGGGAGAGCTCGGCCTCCTTCTTATCGTCGACTAGCCTTTGGGCAACCGCCGGCCTAATCTCTAGGATGTTCCTGTAGATCTCTGTCACCGTTCCGTATCTCTTCACCAGTTCGACCGCAATTTTCTCCCCGATCCCCCGCACTCCGGGGATGTTGTCGGAAGGATCGCCCCGAAGAGCCTTGTAATCGACCATCTGCGCCGGTTTGAAGCCATATTCCTCGAAGAACTCTTTCTCCCCGTAGAGTTTGGCCTTTTGCTT
>DATDSA010000034.1:0-6360 GCA_035291485.1 Patescibacteria group bacterium
CATCCTGCTGGATTTTGTTTCCCTGCCGGAAGCGCGGACGGCGACCTTTACCGTTTTCGTGGTCGGAGAGATGGTAGCCGCCCTGGCGGTCCGCAAGGGGGCGCGCCTCTTCTCCAACCCCCTTCTCTGGGTTTCCATTACCCTCGCCCTGGGATTGCAGGCGGCAATTGTCTTTTTACCGCCCTTGCAAAAAATCTTCGATACCGTCCCCTTCTGGTAAGAACCTCTCGCTTTGCTCGAGAATCTTCTCCCGCCTTTGGCGTGATGATGGATTTTGATACATTGAATTAATGTTCGAGCAGGTTTTGGCGCACGAAGGTGAGGAAGAAGAGCTGCCGATTTCTCCCCTGGGAGAAACGCTGGACCAGCGATTGAAGGGATTGTCTCTTCTGGGTTTGGAGTTGGCCACCGGGTTAGCCCTCTTCTTAATCATTGTGGCGGTTTTTTGGAAGAAAAAAACCGAGAAGGCGAAATGGTTTCTCTACCTGGGGATCGCCCTCCCGATTGTCATGGCAACGCTCTTCCTCGCCGGATCCACCGTTTACCTTAATCTCACTTCCATCACCGGCGGACCGGTGCACTGGCACGCTGATTTTCAGGTTTGGGCCTGCGGGAAAGAACTCGATCTGATCGATCCGACCGGAATTGCCAATCGAGTTGGCTCTCCCGTGTTCCATGAACACGGCGATGACCGAATCCATGTTGAGGGAGTGGTGACGGATCTTGAGGATGTTGCCCTCAAAAACTTTTTCGGATTTGTCGGTGGCGAACTGCACGACGACCATTTCACCTTTCCCACCAACGGTAAGCTCTACGAATACGCGAATGGCGATCTCTGTCCGGACGGAAAAGCCGGGACCCTCCAGGCCTTTGTTTGGAAAACCGATGTGGCAAAGGGAGAATTCTATCAGGAGAAGCTGGAACATCTCGACGATTACGTCGTTTCTCCCTACGGCAACGTCCCGCCGGGGGACTGTTTGGTCATCGAATTCGGAGAGGAGAAGGATCGGACCGATAAGCTCTGCAATTTCTACAAGGTGGAGGAGTCGAAAGGAGAGCTAAAGAGAAGATAATGGTCGAACCTATATGATCACCTCACTTCCCACAGTCGCCACGGTTTTGGGAGCGGCTGCCATCGATTCGATCAATCCCTGCGCCATCGGGGTCTTGATCCTGATGATCTCGGTGATGCTCTCCCAAAAACACTCCGTCCGGCGAATGCTTCTTCTAGGTGGTTTTTATATCCTGGCAATATTCCTAACCTATCTGGCGGCCGGGTTGGGTCTCCTGTACGGCCTGGCGAGAGTGCCGCTGTACGTGGCCGAGTACGTCTCGATCGGCGTGGGGGTTTTCATCATCTTTGCTGGGCTGGTTGAAATCAAAGATTTCTTCTGGTACGGCCGCTGGTTTTCGCTGGGGATTCCGGTAAGCATTTCGAAAAGGCTTCACAATATGACCCAGAACGCGACCGCTTCTCTTCTGGGGGTGTCTCTGTTGGGGGCTTTTGTGGCGGCGGTGGAGCTCCCCTGTACGGGGGCTCCCTACCTGGCGATCATCACCCTACTCTCCCAGAATTTTGATTTCAGCGCCTTCCTTCTCCTGGTCCTCTACAATGTGATCTTCGTCGCCCCGCTGTTGGTAATCCTGCTGATGGTGGCTTCCGGTTTCGAGCTCTACAAGGTGCAGAAGTTTAGAATGGAAGGGAGAGGGTTCATGCGGCTCTTGATCGGAATGCTGTTGGTGTTCTTGGGATGGCTGCTGATGCTGATCGCCAACGGGACGATTAACCTAGGGTAGGAGGAGGAATAGGACTAGGAGTAGTTTAGGAAGAATGGCAAGAAAAACGGTAACGATAATCAAAAGACAGGGGCATCGGGAGAGCTACGACGAGCGCAAGGTCTACGGAAGCGTCTACGCTGCCTGCCTGGCGGCCGGGGAGCCGGAGGCCGCCGCCGAAAGGATTGCCGCGGCTGTGGCCAAGAAGATATCCCACTCGATCACCGATTGGAAGGTGACCAATTCCAATCAGGTCTTTCGAGAGGTTATCATTGAGCTGGGGAAGCTCTCTCCAAAAGCCGTCTTCCTCTATGAAATGCACCGCGATTTGAGCTAGAAAGGAGGGGAAAGTGGAGAAGGTTTTCGTTGCCGTTTCGGGAAACATCGGCGTGGGCAAATCCACCCTGGTGGAGAGGCTCGCCGCCCGGCTCGATTGGGAACCGGTCTTTGAACCCCAGGACGAGAGTCCTTACCTTGCCGATTTCTACCGCGAGATGGGGGTTTGGGCCTTCCATTCCCAACTCTTCTTCCTGGGACGGCGGCTTCGGCAATATCGGGATTTCCTGGCAATCCCCCGGAGCATCATTCAGGACCGTTGTGTCTACGAGGATGCAGAGGTTTTCGCCCGCAACCTCTTTGAACAGGGGTTGATCGGCCCGCGGGATTGGGATACCTACCAGAGCATCTACCAAGGGGTGGTTCACCTTATCCCTCCGCCGGACCTGCTCATCTATCTCAAGGCGGATCTGCCGACGCTGCGCCAGCGGATCGAGAAGCGCAATCGGGATTACGAGAAGGGGATTGAGCCGGGCTACCTTGAAACCCTCCAGCGGCTCTACGAGCGCTGGATCGCCGGCTTTCGCCTCGCCCCGGTTTTGGTCGTGCCGGCCGACTGGCTAAATTTTGTTTCGGACGAGCGCCACCTGGATCTGATCGCCGAGAAGGTGATGGAGAAGCTCACCGGCCATGAGACGTTGGATCTTGATTGCCCCTGATCATTTGCGGTCGGGGGCTTCTTTTTGCGAAAATGAAAGAGTGTCCAAACGACGAGTCCTAATTTTCGCCATCGTTCTCCTCCTGCTGGCTGCTCTCGGCGCCAGCGCCTATTACTTCCGCTCCCAAATCACCGACTTTATCAATGGTATTAGAGGAGACAAGGGTGACGAGAACGGCGAAGAGATTACCTGCGAAGGGCAGTTCTACACTAATACCCGCCAGGGTTATAAAGTTTGCTACAAAGCCGGTTGGTACACGCAAGAGTTTGGTTATTCCCAACTCTGGGTTGGTTTCGACGCCTTCCCGATTCCCACCGCCAGTGAATACGCCGGAGTCTTTAGCATTTCGGTCTCTCGACAAAACAGCGCCACCCTGTTAGCGCAGTACCTGAGTTCTCTTAAGAACACGGAGACGGCGGCCGCTTCCGTGGGCGGGGTAACTGGCATTCGGATCGATGGCGCCTTCGCCGCGGATGATGTCTTCTTCCCCAATTACCGCCAGAGTGCCGCGGTGGTGGAAAATGCCGGTCGGACATACTCTATTGTAATGCTGTCATCTCCCGACGGCTTCATCAGCAACGAGGCGGATTTTGAGAAGTTTCTCAGCTCCTTCCAGTTTTTGGAGGATACCGCCGCCGCTCCTTGGGGAAAAAATATCTATCTGGATACGCCCTGGCCGAACGATGAAATCAGCGATTCTTTCCGGATCGCCGGCTCGGCTCAGGGGGCGTTTGAAAACACGATTGTGGCTCGGCTCAAAACCGATGGCGGAACAGTTCTCTTCGAAGAGCCGATCATCTACAACGCTCCCGAAGTCGGGGAGTTGGGGTACTTCGATATCGCCGCGACTTTCCAGACCACGGCGGGATCAGGGACGCTGGAGGTGTTTTACACTTCTCCCAAGGACGGTTCGGTTGCGGACTTGGTCTCCGTTCCATTGAAATTTAAGTGATTGAGGAAAAACCGCCGGTAAAACCGCCTGAAGAAAAGAAGAAGGGCCGGGGTAAGGGTTGTTTGAAGATTATTTTGATCGCCGCCGCCATCCTGTTTTCCCTTTTTCTCTTGGTCTCCGGGGCAATCGCTCTCGCCATCACCGCGACCGGTCTGGTGAAGGTCCCAGTTCTTTCCAATATCATCAAACCTCCCCCAATCACGGAGGATTTCTCTTACAAGAAGGTTTCGGACAAACAGCTCAACAAAAAGCTGGACACGGCGCTGAGTGGGACTGAAGGGAACGTCAAGGCCACGGTCACGCTCACCGACGATGAATTGAATACCTTGCTCGCCGGGATAGCCTCTACTCCCGACTCTTCGGTCAAGAGTATTTTGGTTAAATTCCGTCCAGGATTAATCAAGATTAGCGGAACACTGTCCCAGAACGACGCCTCTTTTTACGGGGAGCTCAAGATTGCCAAAAGCACCAAAAATTTTGAGTTCGAGTTTCAGAGTGTCCGGTTGGGCGCCTTACCGCTTCCCGGTTTTTTGATCGAAGGGCTGATTAGCCAGGTGGCTGGGACGGGACAGCTTTTGGGCAAACTCACTGCGGATTCTCTTCCGGTGGACGGCATCACCGTTAAGGATGGTTCCATCACGATCAAGGGTTTGGATCTGAGCGGGTTGGGCGGCCCGGGAGAGTAGAGAAAATCCAAGCGCCAGCAGGCGCTTGACATTCAGGAGAGCGTTCCTGTAAATTATGGTTAATGCCCTAAAAGGGCGTTTTAGTTTAATTTTCGAGAGGGGGTGAAATTATATGGCCTACAGCTTAGTATCCAAGAAAAGCGGTGTCACCTACTACCTGCACGGATTGACCGTGACCCTGAAGAACACCGGTAAGCAGCAAACGATCTACTACTTTGCAAAGGACGTGCGCTCTGGCGCGTTGGACGCGATCCCGAGCGGGAAGATGGTCCAGGAGAATCCTCGCACTGGTCTTCCCTATCTTAAGAATTCTTAAGACAGATCAGCTGGGCTGCTCTGCTAAGTTTGTCCGCCTAAGGCGGGCTGGCTTAACAGGGCAGTTCAGTTTTTTATTTGACAGTTACATATAATTCCTTGTAGTTTGGGATTAACCCGATTCCCTTTAAGGAGGGAGCATGAAACTCTTTGTTCTGTGGCGGAGGGACGACTACGGAGGGGCGATCCAGATCGCGAGGGAGGCACTGGCCATCGCCGGAGAGACGATCGCCGCCCGTTCCTCGGTGGTGGGGGCGGAGATCGTTCAGCTTCAGGAGGCCGTCGTCAATGCTGAGCACCAACAGCAGGATCTCACCGCGCGTTCCAAGAAAGTCGGCGCCGCTGCCAAGGAGCTCTAGATCGAAGCTGCTCATCCGCCATACCCGTTTGGGTCCCAACCCGGCGGGTTTTTTTACTGTGTTAAAATTTCCTCTAATCGGGAAGGAGGAGAGAGATGCGCGCCTGGATCCTGCGGGTGGTGCTGGTTCTCTGGATGGTGTTCTACGCCTTGATCCACCTCCCGCTGATGATCCCGTTGGTGGCGGTTCAGGGTTTGACGCTGGCCGTGCCGACCGGGACGCTGGTCATCGGCGTCTGGGGGAGCGTTTTCTACTTCCTCCTGCGCCGCGAGTCCGTCCTGACGGGAGCCAAAATCCAGCTGGCGCGGATCCGCGACAGCGGTGGCGTTTTGGGTTGGGTTCACGGGAAGATCCCCAGCGCCCAGAACGGAACCCTGCTCTCTCCGTTTTGGATCCAGGTCTCATTCGCTCTGTTCGGAGCCTGGGTGGGGGTCCTGCTCCTTCGGCTGACCTACCCCGACAGCCACCTTCTGCGGGCGTTGTTTTGGGTCTGGTTGGGGGCGGCTGTCAACACCATCGTGTCGGTACTGGTGATCTACGGCCCGCCGGCGATTTTGGCACGAGAGCTGATCACTGCTCTTCTCGGAAGATAGGAACCGATCGGAACAAGATCGGTTCTTTTTTTTTGCTATCCTTTCCTTAGAAGGGTGGTGAATTAACATAGTGTCAACTCCCAACCTACACCACAATCTCATCCAACAACTTTCGGAACTGATGGACTCCGTTTGGCGTTACGAGCACTTCTATAAGAACGACGCCGAAGGCTGCGAAAAATGCCGCGCGCTCTGGGAAGAGCTTCACAAGCGTCACGAAGAAGACATCAAGATGCTCCGGGATCATCTGGCCGATCACGTAAAAGCGGGCGACTGGTAGGAACCTGCGCTTTGCGCAGAACCCTGTCCCCCCACTGGCGCGTGATAGAAACCTGCGCTTTGCGCAGAACCCTGTTAAAATAACGGAGATATGTCCGTTCCGTTTGCCGAATTTCAAAAAATCGATCTGAGGGTCGGAAAGGTTAAGAAAGTCGAGGAGATCGAGGGCCTGGATCGCATCTACAAGCTGGGGATCGACGTCGGTGAGAAGAAGCCCCGGACGATCCTGGCGGGAGTGAAGAAGCATTTCAAACCCTCCGAATTGCTGGGTAAAAGCGTCGTTGTGGTGGCGAACCTGGAGCCTAAAGACGTGCGGGGAACGCTATCCGAGGGGATGCTTTTAGCGGCGGAGGTTGACGGGCGGCCGGTTCTGCTCGTTCCTGAAGAAAAGGTCAAGCCGGGGAC
>DATDSA010000035.1:0-3048 GCA_035291485.1 Patescibacteria group bacterium
ACTCACCAAGCCCGGCTTCGCCGTTGCGAAAGCCCTGGAGAACTGGGATCTTGCATCGGGAATTGGAAAGATTGACGCTTTCTTGGCTGTTTCTTGGGCGGATCCGGGGGTAGTGGTTGATGGGGAAGGGGATGCGGCGGAGGTGGTGGAAGAAGAGCCGCCAATAGTTGACAGTCCAGAAACGGAAACAACGGATGACTCACAACCTGCAACTGAAGAACCGGCCGATGATTCCCAAGATCGGGAAGAGGAACCGATCACCCAGAAAATCATCACGCCGCGGATTGAATCCGACGAGGGAATTTTCCAAAAGTTAACCGTCACCATCGAAGCGATCTTTGAGAAAATCACCGCCAAAACCGCCGAAATTGCCAGTGCGCTTATCGACAGTCTGACCGCCCGTTTCATCAAGACCGATGAGATCGAAGCGGGGAAAGTGAAAGTTTCTGCTCCATCGGTCGGAGTGGTAACGATTCCGGCCGGGGAGACGGTCTTTTTGGTGGAGTATCAAGAAATTACGCTCGATTCAAAGGTGTTTGTTACTCCTGAGGAACCGCTACCTTTGGGAGTAACTATCAAAGAAGACGAAGGATTTGAAATTAAACTAAAAGAACCGCTCGAAACCGACCTCAACGTCAGCTACTGGATAATCAACTAAATTTACGCAAACCCGAAGGGTTTGATCAGTCTATCTTAGAGAGGCGATAGATCACGCCGGCGTGGTCATCGGAGATGAACATGTTCCCGTCTCTGTCGAATATCACGTCCACCGGTCGTCCCCAAGCGGTCTGCCCCTTCGGTCGCCAGCCGGTGATGTAATCGGCGATCTCTGGTTCGCCGGTGAGATCGGTAATCCGGACCACTTTGTATCCGGTCGGAACGCTCCGGTTCCAGGAGCCGTGGAAGGCAACGTAGAGATTCCGGGCTCCTTCGTCAAACCGCATCCCGAGGGGAGCGGAGTGGGCTGGCATCTCGATGTGGGGAGGTTCTTTGGCGGCGCAGATCTCCTCCGTACCGAACTGGGGATCGGGGATGTTTTGGCCGTAGCAGTAGGGCCAGCCGTAGTGTTTTCCCTTCTTGATGATGTTTACCTCTTCGGGAGGCAGGTTGTCGCCGAGGTGGTCCCGGCCGTTCTCGGTCGTCCAGAGCTCGCCGGTTTGGGGGTGAAACGCCATTCCCACGTCGTTTCTCAATCCCGAAGCGAAGATCTCTTCGTTTTTTCCGTCCTTGTCGAATCGGATGATCGCCGCCCGCCGAACCTCATTCTCGCAGGCGTTGCAGGAGGACCCCCGCGAAACGTACAGCTTGCCGTCCGGGCCGAAGGCGATGGTGGCGGTGTAATGGCCGCCGCTGGGGAGGCCGTCGACCAGGGTCTCCAGATTTCCGTTCCGGTATCGGAAGACGCTGGTGGTGGAGGCGAGGTAGAGGTCACCCTCGAAGAAGGCGATGCCGTGGACGTTTTTGATTCCCTCGACAACCACCTCCCGTTTGGTGACGTTCCAAACCTTGCCGGTGCCGGTTTCGGTGGCGTACAGATCACCGCTCCCCGGCTCGAAAGCCAGCAGCCGCGGGCGGGTGAAGCCGGAGGCGAAGACCTCAATCCTATGGCCTGAGGGGATTTTGAGTACCCGCTTTGTGCCCTTGACCACGATCTCTTGCTCGATCAGCTCCAGCGGTTCTTCGGCAATCAGTCCCGGCGGTTCTTCTGAGGGTGGGTTGCGAAAGTTAAATAGCTCTAAAAAGCCGGTTGGATTACGGGAAAAGTAGACAAAACCAATGACCAACAATAGAGCGGCCAGCCCGGCCGCTAGAATCAAGATTTTCTTCTTGTTCATCCTTTATTATGGTAACCTTTTCCTGATGAGATATTCAAAGTTTATCGGGAGAAGCCTGCGGGAGGTTCCGAAGGAAGCGGAAGCGCTTTCCCATCGGCTTTTGTTGAAGGCCGGCTACATTGACCCGCTGATGGCCGGCGTTTACACTTTTTTGCCTCTGGGTTGGCGGGTGATGCGTAAGATCGAAGAGGTGATTCGAGAGGAAATGGAAGGGATCGGCGGACAGGAAATTCTGATGCCTACCCTTCAGAAAAAGGAACAGTGGCTGGAGTCCGGCCGCTGGGATGGTCCGGGGGAAATCGATCCCCCTCTCTTCAAATTCAAGGACCGTCGGGACCGTGAGCTGGCGCTGGGCCCCACCCACGAAGAGATCGTGACCGACCTAGCCCGTCGATTTATTTCTTCGTATAAGGACCTGCCGCTGGCGGTCTTCCAGATCCAGAACAAATTCCGCAACGAGATGCGGCCGACCGGAGGGGTTCTGCGGACCCGTGAATTCCTGATGAAGGACCTCTATTCGTTCCACGCCAACGAAGAAGACATCGACCGTTACTACCGGGAAGTTATCAAGGCCTACGAGCGGATTTTTTCCCGCTGCGGGCTTAAGGTTTTGGTCGTTTCGGCGCACTCAGGGACGATCGGCGGTTCCGAATCGCACGAGTTTATGCTGCCGGCGACCGCGGGAGAGGACCGAGCCGTCTATTGCGAGCACTGCGACTTCGCCTCCAACCTGCAGAAGTCAGGTGAACTAAAAAATTGTCCAAATTGCGGCCAAACGATTTTCACCACCGCGGCGATTGAGATGGCTCACATCTTTAAGCTTGGTACCACCTACAGCGAGAAAATGCAGGCTTATTTCGTGGGTCCGGACGGCTCCCGCCACCCGCTGGTGATGGGCTGCTATGGGATCGGCTTGGCGCGGATTATGGCGGCGGCGATCGAGAGCAAAGCCGGCCACGACGAACGCGGCATCATCTGGCCGAAGGAGCTCACCCCCTTTGATGTCCACCTCGTTTCGTTGGCAGGGGGAGAAGACGTCGCCGAAACACTCTATGGGGCGATGGAAAAATCGGGTTTGGAAACTCTCTATGATGACCGCGATGAGCCGGCCGGGGTCAAGCTTACCGATGCTGATTTGATTGGGATTCCGGTGCGAGTTCTCGTTTCCAAGAAGAGTTTGGAAGCGGGTGGGGTGGAAGTGTCGAGCCGTTCG
>DATDSA010000036.1:0-9467 GCA_035291485.1 Patescibacteria group bacterium
TCGGGAGGCAACCCGTGATTTTTGTCTTCCACGGAGAAGACCAGCCGGCCCTTCGGGAGGACCTTTTGAGGTTTAAGCGCCAATACAGTTCCGCTCTTTTTTGGGAAGAAAAAGACCCGAAAGGACTATCGCAGAGGCTTATTTCCTCCTCCTTTTTTGAAAAATCAAATCAACATCAGGTTGTTATCTGGGAGGATCCGCCGCTAAAGGAATTGCCCAAAGCCCGGCTTTCGGAATGGGAGAAGGGAGTGCAGGACCTTGCCTTGGTTTTTCCGCACCGCCTGCCGCCCGGAGAATTGGAGAAATTTTCCGGCGCGAAGGTTTTCTTTTTTGATCCCCAGATCCCTAAGAACGTTTTTCCTTTGTTGGATGCAATCGTCGGTCGCAATCGTAAGAACGCCCTGATTCAAGCGCGGCGGCTTCTCCAAGAGGGCCAGGATTTTGATTTCATTTTGAAAATGATTGTCTGGCAGTTGCGATCACTAGTGCGGGTGAAGAGCAGGGCGGTGAGAGGCATCAATCCCTATGTCGTCCAGAAGCTTCAGAAATACACGAGCTCTTGGAGTATGGAGGAGCTGCGCCGTTCTCTTTCCGCCGTTCTGGACGAAGACCGTCACCGCAAACAGGGCAAAAAGCGGCCCTTGGACCTCTTAATTCATCGTCTAGTCGGATAGATTACTGAAGAATGTCGGTGCGCAGGACAGGATTGAGCGGTTCGGCCATCTTTTTCGAATAATCCATCCGATCTAATCCGCTGGCGCCTTCAAAAAAGAGCCAACCAACCCAAGACAGGATCGCAATCAGAGTTAGGGTCAAAACGATTCCCAATTCTTTGGTCATTGCAGATAGAAGGCCTTTCCGCGCCCGACAACCTCCAACGAAGTGCCCCCCTCTTCCCGGCGCAGTGAAGTTTGGAACAACTCGATTTGGATCAGCTGGCCCTTCTCCAACTCTTTAAGAAAAGCGACCACGGACTTTTGGGGACCGGAAGCGAAAAAGTCGAAAACATAAAAGTTTATCTCGCCCGGCGACACGGCCGCTTCTTGGGGGCGAAAGACCACCGACTTCAGCTTAAAGCCGGCGGAAACGGCATCATTGTCAAGATCCTGGATGATTTGGGGTTGGGTTTGGCCCTCCGGAACAATGGCGCCGAGCTGGGAGACTTCGGCGGAAGCGAAGAAAGAACTCCCGGCCTGATTGAGAGCAATGATTTTTTCGGTCAGCTCGTTCTCGTAGCGTTCCCCCTCGCGGAGCTGGGTGTAGGCTTTCAGCGTTGCCGTTGCCAGCGGCCGGATGCCCAGAAATCCAAAAACCAGAACTGTTAAAAGCGAGAAAATTATCAAGGTGTAATCCGTCTTCTCGGTTTGGGTGAAATAAGGGCGGATTTTTGTCAAATAGTAGTAGTAACCAATCATAGGTAATAGTGCTTCCCCTCGCTCCGCTCAGGTTGCAATTCGCTCCGCGAATAAATACCAATCATTTAATATTGTCCTTGTCCAAAACCAGCTCCATCGTGAAGACAAAATTTCCTTCCCGGTTGAGACTTCCCGAAGTGATGAGGGCCTCGCGGATTCCCTCTTCTTTAATGATATTGGCAACGAAGGTGGCGAAAGTCAGGCCCTGCGGCGTTTCCGCAATCAATTGCATTTTCTCTCCTTCCAAACTGAGGGTGTTCAGGACCACGGCGGCGGGCTTAATTCTGTTGAGCGTCTCAATGGCGCAAGAAACACAGAGCCCGTCCCTGACCAGAGCGATCTGTCCCAGCTTGCGCTGGGTTTTGCGGAAGGTTTGTTCAAAATCGGCGGCATCTGCCACGACCTTTTCTTTCTCGCCCACCGATAGAGCGAGTTTTTGGAGATCCATTCCCAACTTCGCTCGAAAGGCGAAAATTCCCAAAAAAGCCAGCTGTAGAATAATGATCAGAGGAATGCCAGCAGTGCGGGCCCAAAAGGAGATGACTTTGGCTTTCCCGGTTTTGGTTAGGGGCGAGAGGAGTTCAATTCCTTCCTTTGCGGTCGAGGGTGATGGCTCGTCCATTTTGTTTCTTTAAAATGCTAGATCGCCGCAGGCGGTCGCTATTCGGCCATTCACCGAATCTAGGTCGCCGCAGGCGGCCGTCCATTATCACTTAATCTTTTTGCTCAGATTGCTTTTCAGACGAGCCGCTTTATTGTCGGAAATAATGCCGCGTTTGGCGGCTTTATCGATCGCTTTTGTGACCGCGGCGGAGGTTTTGAGCGTCAACGGCCCCTTGAGAGCCTTCTTCAGGTTCTCTTTGGCCTTCGAGTTGATGACCGCCTTGCGGCGGCTCTTGCGGAGGTTTTTGTAGGCACTTTTCAGGTGTGGCATCAGTGTTATGTTAGCATTTTATCGAATGTGGCTATTCCGTAAGGTTCGGGATTTTCTCTTTTCCCGCCAAGTTGATATTCTCTCCGCGGCCGTCGTCTTGGCCGTCGCCAGCCTAACCTCCATGGTCCTGGGCCTGGTTCGAGACCGCGTCATGACCCAGTTCTTCGGTGGAAATGAGATCGCGGTCTATTTTGCGGCCTTTCGTCTTCCGGATACGCTCTTTGAGATCCTGGTGATCGGTTCGCTTTCCTCGGCTTTCATTCCAACCTTTATCTCCTATATCTCCCATCACAAAGAGAAAGAAGCCTGGCGAGTTACCGGCATCGCCATCAATCTGGCTCTCTCCGCCTTCATCTTTTTGGCCGGGTTGGTGTTTATTTTTGCGGGGCGTCTTTCGGAAATCATCGCTCCCGGTTTTTCTCCGGAAGAAATTGCTCTCATGACGCAGCTGACGCGAATTCTCCTGCTGGCGCAGGGATTTTTTGTCGTTTCTATTTTTATGACGGGCGTGCTGCGCTCTTTCCAGCGCTTTCTGGTACCGGCGTTGGCGCCGATCTTCTACAATCTCAGCATCATTCTTGCGATGGTGTTTTTCTCCAGCTCTTTGGGGATCTATGCTCCTGTTTTCGGGGCCGTTTTCGGGGCCGCCGCGCATTTTCTGATCCAATTGCCGTTGGCCATCAGCCTCGGATTTCGGCCCAACCTCTCTTTTGACTTTTCCCACCCCGGAGTCCGCCGCATTGTCAGGCTAGCCGCGCCGCGGGTGGTGGAATTGGGTTTTTTCCAGCTGCTCAAGTTTGCGGATCTTTTCTTCGCTTCGTTGATTAACACCGCCTCGTACGCCTACCTGACATTTGCGACCCATCTGGAGCTAGTTCCGGTCTCACTTTTTGGGATTTCTTTGGCGGACGCCGCGTTGCCCTCTCTGGCGTACAAGGCAAAGGATAAGGGAGCTTTCCAACAACTTTTCTTTGCCACTTTTCGCCAAATCATTTTCCTGGTGTTGCCGGTGGCGGTGATTTTTATTATCCTGCGAATTCCTCTGGTCAGATTGGCGTTTGGAGCGGCTAAATTTGATTGGGACTCGACGGTTTTAACCGCCTACACCCTCTCTCTTTTCGCGATCGGGATTATCGGGCAGGCTCTGGCTTTTTATTTCGTACGGGCTTTCTACGCTCTCCAGGATACGAAAACGCCGGTGATCGTGGGAGTCGTCGATATCCTGTTTGACATCGCTCTCTCGGCCTACTTTATTATCATTCTCAAGTTTCCCATCTGGGGTTTGGGGTTATCATCAGCGATCGCCTCGCTTCTGCAGGCGGCGGTCTTGGCGATTATTCTGATCCGTCGCCGCGGACTCCCTTTCCTCAACTTTTTGGTTCCTTCTCTCAAGATCGTTTTCGCTTCCCTGGCCTCGGGGAGCGTGATGTACTTCATTATGAAAATCCTGGACCGTTCCGCTTGGGATAGACGCCTCTCTTTCCTGGGAAATTTCGTCCTGCCCGAGGAATATTCCAAATTTGTTCTCGACACCCGCTATACGAAGAATTTGATTTTTCTGACTGCGTTGGTGATGGTGATCGGGGCTCTGGTCTATCTTGCGGCCTGCCGTCTGTTGAGGGTTCAGGAGGTCGACATCCTCTCCAAGGTCTGGAGGAGATTGCCGAAACTGGGGCGAGTGCGGGTGCCGCCGCCGATGCTGCAGCATGAACATTAGGAGAGTAACCTTAGTGACTCTAGTAACTTAATAACCCAGATGCCGGAAATTAGAAATTTTGCGATTATCGCCCACATTGATCACGGCAAGTCCACTCTGGCCGATCGGTTGATGGAGAAGACGGGTTTGCTTCCCCTAGCCGAGACAGAAACCCCCCGGATCGACCGGATGGAGTTGGAGACGGAGCGGGGAGTGACCATCAAACTGAAAGCCGTTCGCCTCCCCTACGCCCTAGGCCCTAAACCCTATACCCTAAACATGATCGACACCCCCGGCCACGCCGATTTTTCCTACGAGGTTTCCCGCTCCCTAGCGGCCTGCGAGGGAGCTCTGCTGTTGGTGGATGCGACTCAGGGAGTGCAGGCCCAGACGCTCTCGCACCTGGAGACGGCCCGCGAACTTGGCCTAACGGTGATCGGAGTGATCAACAAAATTGATTCGCCGTTGGCGCGGATCGCCGAAACCGAAAAGGAGCTGCGAGACCTGGGGATCGAAGGAGAAATTCTGCGGCTCTCCGCTCTCAAGGGTGCGGGAATCGACGAAGTCCTGCAAGCCGTGGTAGAAAGAATCCCGCCGCCGCAAGGCGAGCCTATCGAATCATTCCGGGCACTGGTTTTTGATTCTACCTTCGATCCGCATTTGGGGACGATCGCTTATGTGCGGGTGGTTGATGGAGAAATTGAGTTGGCGAATCGTCCGGCCATCAAGTTTTTGGGTACTAAAGCCTCGGCTCAAATCAAGGAGATTGGCTATTTTTCCCCCGGCCGAGAACCGACTTCCGCTCTTCGAACCGGAGAAATTGGCTCGATTGCGACCGGGATCCGCGATCCCCGGGAGGTGCGGGTAGGCGACACGATAGTTTCAAGTAACAAGTCACAAGTAACAAGGGTTAAACCACTGCCGGGTTACCAGCCACCCCAGTCCTTCGTCTTTGCCTCCTTCTTTGCCAAAAATCTGGATTTTTCGGAATTTCGCCGCGCACTCCAAACCCTCCGGCTCGAGGAGCCGGCGATTTCCATCGAGGAAATTTCTTCCACCGCCTTTGGCCGGGGGTTTCGGATCGGGTTTTTGGGGACTTTTCATCTCGAAATTGTGAAAGAACGGCTGACGCGGGAGTTTGGGCTGGAGCTGGTGGTGACCAAACCAACGGTGGCATTCCATGGTTTGGAAGAGGAGCCGTGGATCCTCCTTACTGTTCTCACCCCTTCGGAATATCTGGCGGGAGTGGCGCGTCTGGTGGGGGAGCGGCGAGGAAAGCTGGGGGAGACGGAGACTCTGGGAAATCGGCTCAAATTTTCCGCCGAGCTTCCGCTCCTGGAATTCGTGCGCGGTTTCTATGATGCGCTGAAGAGTATCTCGCGCGGCTACGCCTCTCTGTCCTGGGAGTTTTTGGATTACCGGTCTGCCCCTCTGGTCGGGTTGGAGATTCTCGTCCACGATAATCCGGTGGAGGGTCTAACCGAGATTGTTCTGCGGGATGAAGCGGAACGGATGGGGCGTGAAAAACTCAAGAAGCTGAAGGAAATTCTGCCGCAGCAACAGTTCGCTTACTCCATTCAGGCGCGAACGGCCGGGAAAATCCTGGCGCGAGAAGATGTCCCCGCCGTCCGTAAGGATGTTTTGGCCAAACTCTCGGGCGGGCACGTGGAGCGGAAAATGAAAAAGCTACAGGAGCAGAAGAGGGGAAAAAAACGCTTGGCAAAGTTTGGCAAGGTCGAGATGCCGCCCGCGGCGTTTTTGGTTTAGAATTCATACACTATGACCCCGGCTGTTTTGGGATTTATCATCAAAAATAATCGCGTTCTCCTGGCGATGAAGAAGCGCAGTTTTGGGAAGGGCTGGTGGAATGGCTATGGGGGAAAAATCGAAGCGGGCGAGTCGCCGCTGGAAGCCGTTCTGCGAGAGACTCGGGAGGAGATCGGGGTTGTTCTCAAGGATCCGGTTCACCATGGAATTCTGCACTTTTTCTTTGAGGACGGGGAGACTCCCGATTGGGACGTGCATGTATTTCGGGCCGAGGACTTTGAGGGGGAACCGGCCGAGACCGAGGAAATGGCGCCGCAATGGTTCTCCGTGGAAGAGATCCCTTACGATGCGATGTGGAAAGATGATCCTCATTGGCTGCCGCTGCTTTTAGAAGGGAAGCGCTTCGAAGGAAAGTTTACTTTTCGCGACAACACCACCCTAATTTCCCACGAAGTGCGGGAACTTTAACCGCAATCTCCCTTGCTTTTTTTCGAAACTGCTTTAATCTAAGTTTGACAATAGAATGAAATGAGATTGCTAGCGATTCGAAGGAGGAGAGATGGCGATTTCTGTTACCCTGGCCCAAGAGCGAGACCTCAAGAAGATCCGCACCATCCTGCGAGGAGCGAAACTCTCGACCAACCTTACCAGGTGTCGTTACGTGCTGAAGGCGGTGAAGGATTATCGGATCGTTGGTGCCATCGGCTTGGAGTTCTGGGGAGACTTTGTTTCTCTTCGCGCCCTGGTGGTGGATCGGAAGTTTCGACGGCAGGGAGTAGGCAGATCGCTGGTCATCCAAGCGCTGCAGCTCTCCAAGTTGCAGAGTACCACCGGGATCTACGCCTACACCCTCTTCTGGAACATCCGCTTTTTCTCTTCCTGCGGTTTCGCTCGCGTTCCCAAAACGAGTGCGCCGACGGAGGTGGCAGCTTCGGCGGTCTACCATCACCCGCACTATCGTTACTGCTGTTTGATGGAGTACCAAGGAGGCTAAAAATGAAATTCGTTTCCGATCCGGTGGCTGAAACCATTACCCGAAGTTCCTAGCCATGTCGTTTTCTTGGATCTCTTTGCCCGACGTTGATGAATGACGAGCCTGAAGCGGTCAAACCCTTCAGGTTCTTTTTGTGTCAGCAAAAATCTAGATCGTTTCTTCGGCCGTCTTTTGCTTTTTTATCAATCATTTGGTTAAAATGCTAACAACGTGGCGGAACTCACGGCGAGACAGGTCGACATTTTGAAAGCAATCATCGAGGAATTTATTGCCGGCGCTCAGCCGGTGGGTTCGGAGGATCTGACCGAGAAACGCCAGTTTGCCTTCTCGCCGGCAACGGTGCGGAACGAGATGGCGATCCTTCATCGGGAGGGTTTTATCGAAAAAGAACACTCTTCCGCCGGCCGCCGTCCCTCTGAACTGGGACTGCGTTACTTTCTCACCTCGTTAATGCAGGAGCAGGCGATCCCGGTTTTGCAGGAGGTAGCGCTGAAACAGCGCCTTTTTCAGTATCGGCAGAGTTCCGGGCGAATGCTGCGGGAGGCGGCCTTGGCCCTGGCGGAAGCCGCCGGCTACATCGGCATCGTCACCACTCATGAGGGAACGGTTTTCCACGCCGGCACGAAAAACGTTTTAGAGCATCCTGAATTCTTTGATATCAATGTGACTCGGGCAGCGCTGAATCTTTTGGACAGTTATGATCTCCTACAGGATCTCTTTTCCCGCGCTTCCGATCCCAAAGCGATCACCGTTCTGATCGGGAGGGAATTGGGAGTGGCAAATCTGGAGCCGGTCGGTTTGGTTTTTTCTCACTGGGGCAATGGACAGAAGGGGGGAGTGGTCGCCGTTCTGGGTCCGGCCCGCCTCAACTATCCGGTGGTTGTTCCTCAGGTACGCCATTTGGCGCAATTACTCACTGAACTGGCCCCATCTTTTTAATTAAGCCAAATGCTAGGTTCGCGAAGCGAGCCGTCCAATTATCCCAACTCCTAACTGAATTAGCTCCTTCCTTTTAGAGAATAGTTAACAGAGAGTAGAGAGTAGTTCAATCGAATTCTATCCCAACTTTCCTCCTATTCCTTTTCTCTGTTCTCTTCGCCTTCTTTTTTCTTTCTTTTCTTCAAGAGGATGAGGAAGAAGCGGGGGATCCTGATCCGGGGGAGCCGGAATTTCCGCCCCGCTAGCGGGTGGTGGCGGCGGATCCGGTCGAGTTCTCCTTCCAGTTTTTCGCGAACCACACCCTCGGCCTCTTTAATTTTTTCTTCCAACTCGTGCTCAAGCTGATGGACCTGGGATTCGCTCAGGCCGGCGAGCGTCCCCTCGATCGCCTGCTCCATTTCCTTTTCGGCCTGTTCAAAATCCTTCTTCTCTTCTTCCTCGATCTGGTCCAGGTCCTGGCGGACGTGTTCATCAAAGCCGGCGGCCTTGCGGAGGTAGCGGATCAGGAGGATGAGGAGCAGGATGATGATCCCAAGCAGGAGGCCGTAGACTAGCCAACCGGGGAGATTCAGGCCGAAGAGATTGACCGCTCGCGGATCCACCGTGAACTGGACTTCGGCGGGGGAGCTGACGATGCCCCGGTCCGTAATTGCGATCGCCGTGAGTTTGTACTGTCCCGGCCGAAGGAAAGCGGTGTGGGTGAACTCAAAGTTCCCGTCACTCTCGATCTGGGCGATCAACTCGCCGTTGAGGTAGAGCTCGACCAGACCCGTCGGCGCCGTTCCCTTGATCACCAGCTGCTCCAGGATGGGGAGGTAGGAACCGTTCGCGGGTTGGGTGATGTGGGGGTCCACAACATCAATCACGTGGATCACCAGCGAGCTGTCGCGGTAGTTGCCGGCCCTGTCCACCGCCCGGACGGTGAGAGTGTGGGTCCCCTCCGGGATCCGTTCGTACTGGTACGGCATCCCGGGAACCGGGATGAAGTTGCCCCCATCGATGGAGATTTCGTAGTGGTCGATGCCGGAGGGGCGGTCGGTGGCGTGGGCGATGATCAGCGGCGCGGAATCGATGTTCTCGGCCGGCGGTTCCGAGGTGACCTCAAAGGGGTCGGGCGGGGTGGTGTCGATGCGGATCCGGAAGTGGGTGGTGTTCCCCCAGCCGCCGTCTCCGTGAGCGCGGATGTGGAAGTACCAGGTTCCGTCCGCCAGCCCCTCGTAGCCTTTGGCCTTTGCAGTTCCCTCGGAAACCCCATCGGGAATGGTGCCGGATTTTTGATTGAGCAGGTAGGAGAATCCGTCCGAACCGGCCGGCTGATTCCAGGTCAGGCTGACGTCCTTGACTGCGTACCAGGAGTTCGGGTCGGGATGGGTGGAGGAGGAAACGGTCGGTCCGCTCACCGGCGCCGGCTGGATGTCGAAGGTCGCCCCGCTGGTGGACCCTAGGACCTCGGTGCCGAAGCCATCGGCCGCCTTCACCTGGGAAGCGGAGGTAAAGGTCAGGCTGGCGGTGCCGGCCGCCCGGGCGAGGAAAGTAACGGTCCCGATTATCCCGGCGCTTCCCGAGAAAGAGCCGGGGTGGCCGCACTCAAAATTAACGGTACCACTGCTGTTGGAGTAGCTGGGGGAGCCGCTGATCTGGAGAGTGCAGATGGAACCGCCCACCGAAACCGAGGTGGCCGCGAGCAGGGCGGTCGGAAACTTTACCACCGCCTTGTAGGCG
>DATDSA010000037.1:0-5477 GCA_035291485.1 Patescibacteria group bacterium
GGCCCTAGGCTCATTAAAGTCTTATTGAACGCAACTGCCCCCCTTCCACCATTACCGGCATTTACTTTAATCGTTACCTCATCAATTAACATATCAAATACTCCTCCGATTATAGATCAGGGCTTCCTTTTCAGCTTTTGACCATCGTTTGAGTTGAAGTTCTCTTCGCATCGCTTCAATTCTTGAAGGAAATGTTTCCGTGTAGACCAGATCAAAAGAAGGGAAATACCGTATATACTTTGCAGATCTAGAAGATTTCTCCCTATGGTCTTTGAGTCTGCGTTCCAGATTGTCAGTTTGACCCGTATAGAGGGTATTTGAGGAAGTGCGAAGAATGTAGACAAAATAGGTCATGAGCGAACGAAGTGAGTCGAATGGCTGCGGGACTTGGATTCGAACCAAGATTAATGGATTCAGAGTCCACCGTGCTACCGTTGCACCATCCCGCAAAGAGTGAAACGAATTGCGGAACGGCTAGAGTCCGCCTTCGACGACTCGTCCCGTTGCACCATCCCGCAATGAATAGGATAATTTTATCACCCCTGTTCCTGCTCTTACCACCCACTACTGGCCAATGACTAATGGCTACCGACTATATAGGTTATTTGCCTAATCATTACTATTTTGGTAATAATTTATTTGAAATGCCAAGATTGCTTACTTCTCGCGGAGACTATGGGATTCTCTTAATGGCATCCCTCGCCAAGGATCTGGAGAAGAAGCCCCATTCCATCTCGGAAATTGCCGCTTCCTGCCGTCTTCCTCAAACCTTTCTGGAACAGATCGCCTTTGATCTGCGTAAGTCCCAGCTGTTGACCGCCCAACGCGGCCGCCACGGCGGTTACCTGCTGACGCGGCGCCCGGAGATGATTAGTTTGGTGGAAATCCTGGAAGTCCTGGAGGGCCCCCTCCAGACCGTACCCTGCCAGGATTCCCAGTGTTCTCTCTCCGATTGCGCCACCCGGGGCTTCTGGGAGGTTCTCCAGCGCCACCTGCACAAAACACTCCAGCGAGTGACCCTGGCCGACCTGGTATCCGGCAATCCGCATAAGCTGATTCCGGTATAGTTCCATGAAGGAAAAGATCTTGCAGGCCCTAAAAAAAGTTGATGATGCCGAGCTGGGGATCAATATCGTGGATCTGGGCCTGATTTATAGCGTGGCCGTCAAGGGAGGGGAGGCCAAAATCACCATGTCGCCGACCACCCCTTTCTGCCCCTACCTTCCAAAAATGATTAAGGACATTGAAAAAGCGGCGCAGAATGTTCCCGGCGTGAGCCAGGCCCTGGTCTCGGTGGTCTGGGTTCCGCCCTGGAATATGCAGATGATGTCGAGGGAGGCTCGGGCCCAGCTCGGATTTATATGAAGAAAATTGTTGAAAAGAAACCCCGCCGCCATAGGGTCGGGGCTCCGACCGAAGCGTCGGAGTTAGAAGTTCGCAACCTAAAAGTTTCGGTGGGGGACAAGAAGGTTCTGCAGGGAGTGGATCTGGCAATCCGCCCCGGCGAGATCCACGCCCTGATGGGTCCCAACGGCTCCGGAAAATCGACTCTTGCTCTGGCGCTCGCCGGCCACCCGGGCTACGCAGTGTCGGGGAGCGTTCTCTTGGGTGGTCGAAAGATCTCCTCCCTCACTCCTGAAAAGCGCTTCCGCGCCGGTCTCTTTCTGGCTTTTCAGTACCCCGTAGGGATCGAAGGAGTTTCCCTCTTTAATTTCATCAAAACGGCGAAGAAGGGAACGGCCGCGATGGATGTCCTGGCGGATCTGAACGAGGCGATGCCTCGGGTGGGATTAGAGGAAAGTTTTCTGAAGCGGACCGTCAATCTCGATCTCTCCGGCGGCGAGAAGAAACGCAGCGAGGTCCTTCAGGCGCTGGCACTGCGGCCGAAGTTCGCTATCTTCGACGAGATCGATTCCGGCTTGGATGTGGACGCGTTGAAAATGATCGCGGCGAGCATCCGGTTCCTGGCGGAGGCGGGGACCGGGGTGCTGATAATCACGCATTATCAAAGAATTCTCAAATACCTGGACCCCGACTACGTCCACGTTTTGATCGACGGCCGGATCGCCGCCACCGGCGGGGAGGAGTTGGCGGAAAAGTTGGAAAAGGACGGCTACAAATCCTTCCGATGAAAAAAGCTTTAACATCCCGCCCGTATCGCTTCGGTTTCTCCTACCCCGAGGAACACTCTTTTAAGGCTCAAAAAGGCCTCTCCTCTCGATTGGTGGAGGAGATTTCGGCGATCAAGGGAGAACCGGCTTGGATGCGGGATTTTCGGCTCCGCTCCCTCGGAATTTTCGAGAAAAAATCCCTCCCCGGCTGGGGCGCTGATCTTTCTCGGATAAAATTCGAAGATTTTTATTACTATCTCCGGCCTACCGGTACCCAGGTAAAGAACTGGAAGCAGGTTCCGGATTCGATCCGCAAGACCTACGAACGGATCGGCGTTCCCCAGGCGGAGCGGAAATATCTGGCGGGATTGAAAGCGCAGTACGACAGCGAGGTTATCTACGGTACCCTGCGGGAGGATTTGGAGAAACTGGGGGTCATTTTTCTGGGAATGGATGAAGCGCTTTCAAAACATCCCGATTTGGTCCGAGAATATTTTGGCACGCTCATTCCTCCGCTTGACAACAAGTTTGCGGCGCTGAATTCCGCCGTTTGGAGCGGGGGCTCGTTCGTCTACGTGCCTCGGGGGGTTTCGGTTCCGCTCCCTCTCCAAGCCTACTTCCGCATCAACGCCCGCAGCATGGGGCAGTTTGAAAGAACTTTGATCATCGCGGAGGAAGGCAGCTTCGTCCACTATGTTGAGGGGTGTACCGCTCCGGTCTATTCCACTGATTCTTTACATTCGGCGGTGGTGGAGATCATCGTCAAGAAAGGAGCAAGAGTTCGCTACACCACCATCCAAAACTGGAGCCGCAATGTCTATAATCTCGTTACCAAACGGGCTTGGGTGGGGGAGGACGGGGTGATGGAATGGATTGACGGGAATCTTGGGAGCAAGGTCACGATGAAATATCCCTCGGTCTATCTGATGGGAAAGGGAGCGCGGGGAGAAGTCCTGTCGTTGGCTTACGCCGACTCCGGCCAACACCTGGACGCCGGGGCGAAGGCCATCCACGCCGCACCCTACACCTCCTCCGTTATCACCTCTAAGTCCATCAGCCGGGGCGGGGGACGCACCAGCTACCGGGGATTGCTGGAGATTAATCCCGGCGCGATCGGTTCCCGCGCCAATGTGCGGTGCGACGCCCTGATCCTTGACCCCCGGTCCCGTTCCGACACCTACCCGACAATGAAGATCAACGAAAAGCAATCTTCGGTGTCGCACGAAGCCACGGTGACGAAGGTGGGCGAGGAGCAGCTCTTCTATCTTCAGAGCCGCGGGCTCTCCGCCGATGAAGCGGTGGGGATGGTGGTGAACGGCTTTATCGAACCGATCATCAAGGTCCTGCCGCTGGAGTACGCGGTGGAGCTGAACCGTCTGATCGAACTCGAGATGGAAGGGAGTGTGGGATGATTCTGGTTCCTATTTTGGGTACCACGAGCCGAAAAATTGTGCTGCGTTTAAATCGTTTGGGGAAAGAAGAGGAGCTGGTGATTGTTTTTGCTGGGAAGGGCGACGACCGGATCGATCTGGATGTTTCCGCGATCCACTCCGCTCCCAAAACCAGGGGTCGAGTTACGGTGAGAGGAGTACTTCGGGACCGTGCCACCGCCCGGGTCAGTGGCCTCATTAAGATAAAAAAGAGGGCGCAGGGTTCGGACGATTTTCTGGAGGAGCGCACGCTTCTCCTGGGAAAGGAGGCCCGGATCGAGGCCCTCCCTTACCTCGAGATCGAAGCCGACGAGGTACGGGCCTCCCACGCGGCTACCTCCTCGGCGGTGGATGAGGAACAACTCTTCTATCTGAAAAGTCGGGGATTAGATCAGGCGGAGGCCGAACGGCTTTTGATAACCGGATTTCTTAGAAAAGCTGTTGCAGGGGAGGAAGACAAAAAGTTAGGATCGAAGTTGGACAGAGTTATCAGCTATGCCTTGGATTAAAGTTGCTAAAACCGCCGATATTCCCGACGGAGAAATTCATACTATCAGCGCCGGCGGCAAAAAGGTGGCGGTGGCGCACATCGGATCGGAATTCTTTGCGATCGATGACACCTGCACCCACGCCCAGTGTTCTCTGGGAGAAGGTTCCCTGATCGAGCGGGAAGTGGAGTGCCCGTGCCACGGTTCCCGCTTTGATGTTAAGAGCGGGGCGGTCCGTTTTTTGCCGGCGACGGCTCCGATTAAGACCTACCCGGTGAAAGTGGAAGGAGAAGATATCTTTGTCGAAATCTAATCGTCTCGATCCCGAAAAACTGCGGTCCGATTTTCCGATCCTGCACCGAAAGGTTCACGGCAAGCCCCTGGTCTACTTTGATAACGCCGCCACGACCCAAAAACCGAGCCAGGTCATTCAAGCGATCTCGACTTACTACGAAACTTCCAACGCGAATGTCCATCGGGGAATCCATCTTTTGGCGGAGGAGGCGACCGCGGCCTACGAGGGTTCGCGGGGCAAGTTGGCCAAGTTCATCGGCGCCGCCAATCCGGCCGAAATCATCTTCACCCGCGGGACCACCGAGGCCATCAATCTGGTGGCTTACTCCTGGGGAGGGGAGTTCCTCAAGGAGGGGGACACAATTCTTCTCACGCTGATGGAGCATCACAGCAATCTGGTTCCCTGGCAGTTCCTGGCCCGGCGCAAGAAACTCAATTTGGAATTCATTCCGGTCACCGACGCGGGGTACCTAGAAGACCCCGAGGGAGCGATCCGCCGGTTGCGGCCCAAGCTGGTTTCTTTCGGGCACGTCTCCAATGTGTTGGGCACCGTCAACCCGGTCGAGAAGCTCACCCGGGTTGCTCACGAGGTGGGAGCGACGGTTCTGGTGGACGGGGCGCAGGCGGTGGCCCACCTGCCGGTGAACGTGGCGAAACTTGGTTGCGACCTCTACGCCTTCTCGAGCCACAAGATGATGGGGCCGACCGGCACGGGCGTGCTCTGGGGACGGGCGGAGATCCTGGAGCGGATGCCCCCGTTCCTGGGAGGAGGAGAGATGATTAAGGAGGTCTCCCTCCGCGAGTCTTCCTTCAAAGACGCTCCCTACAAGTTCGAGGCCGGCACCCCCAGCATCGCACCGGTGATCGGGTTGGGAGCGGCGGTCGACTATCTGTCTTCCGTGGGGATGGAGAATATTCGGCACTACGAAGAAGAACTTTTGGATTACGCTTTCAAAAAGTTGGCGGCGGTGCCGGGTCTGACAATCTACGGCCCCCAAAATTCCGCTGACCGTGGGGGAGTGCTCGCTTTTAACGTCGCCGGGATCCACCCCCACGACCTGGCGACCGTTCTGGACCAGGAGGGAGTGGCGGTGCGCTCTGGAAACCACTGCGCCATGCCTCTCCACACCCACCTGAAGATCAACGCCAGCGCC
>DATDSA010000038.1:0-3196 GCA_035291485.1 Patescibacteria group bacterium
CATCAGGCGCCGCCGCCGCTATCTTTTCGGCCACCTCCTTTTGAACTATAAAGGTAATCGATTTCGGCCGGTGGGGAGAGTGCAAAATCTTGTGAATCAGTGGAGAAGTGATTTGGTAGGGAATGGCGCCGACGATCTTAAAGCTAGGGGATAGGGTATAGGGTATAAGGTCTAGGGAGAGAATATCAGCGTTGATGATCTCAACGTTCTGGAATTCTTTCAGGTTTTCGCGGAGAGTGGGGATTAGATCGCGATCAAACTCGACGGCGATAATTTTGCCGCCCCGTTTTGCAAGTTCTAAGGTAACCACGCCGGTTCCGGCTCCAACCTCCAGAACGGCGTCATCTTTTCTAACCCCGGCCGTCTCCACTAGGTCTTGAACAGCTCTCTGATCAACCAAGAAATTTTGGCCAAGAGACTTTTTTGCCATCCGTCCAAATTATAGCTTCTTTGACTTAGTCCTATAGCGAGATATAATTAAAACGATTGCGCACCCGGCGCATTCAGCTCAACGCCTCCGGCAAGGCAACGTTCCTTTGGGAAGAAAGGAACAAGGCAACGTCGGCTGGCAAGGAGAATCACTGTGGACGCGAGGATCGTTGTTTCAGTAGGGATACTGTTGGGTTTGCTTACCGCCGGTACCGCTTTCCTCTTTGCGGATTACCGTGAAAGGACCAAGAGGCATACCCGCAGGATTCGAGCGGAGCTCTTAGCGCTCCTCGATGACGCTTTGTACCGATCTGTCAAGGCTTGGCGGAAGCATCTTCCCAATGAGCGGCACTTCCATCTTGGGAATGGGTCGTCCGAGGCCGATCACATCTATCGCGCCCTCTGCTGGCTCAAGATGACCAGCTTGGATAGGGAGAAGATCGCCGATCTTGCTGGTAAGATCGGGCACAAATTCGATGCGATCGTTTGGCTAACAGATATCAGTTGAACCTAAGGCGGTGCCTTCCCACACCGCCTTCTTCATTTGGCGAGAATCTTCTAGACCTCGGAGGTCTAGGATTTGTGTCATTTGACAAAAGTGTAGATGTCCGTATACCGCTTGCTCCACCAGCCTTTAGAAATATCTTCAAATCCCAGATCAATTCTCTTCCCTTTAATCTTTCCGCCAGTGTCCGCCGCTCGGCAGGGACCGTACCCCGGCACGTAGAACTGGGAGCGGGTGTCCTTGTAGGGGCGAATCACATCCGTATCCACGGCGCAGACTCCCCAGGTGACCGGCTCGTTGGTGAGGCGGGTCCGGCCGCTGCACCCTTTGCAGTTGCCGTCATAAGAGGTAGCGAGGAATCCGCTTTGGATGCAGTTGTACCTAAAAGAAAACCTTTTTCCGCGGATCGTTTCCTTAATCACCCGCGGGTAGTTTAGCTTTGTCCCCGGACAGACGGTTGTTGCTCCCCGGGCGACTTGATT
Source organism: Patescibacteria group bacterium (assembly GCA_035291485.1). Classification (GTDB taxonomy): domain Bacteria; phylum Patescibacteriota; class WWE3; order 9FT-COMBO-53-11; family 9FT-COMBO-53-11; genus 9FT-COMBO-53-11. The sequence goes on from DATDSA010000038.1 coordinate 1,417, forward strand.
CTGTTTCGCTAGCGGTTGGTAGTGGTTGAAAAGATAACCCACTCCTCCTGCGAGGAGAAGGATCAGCACCGAGTGGACGGCAGCAGCCGCCACCCTTTCTCTAATTTGGGGGTTAAAACTCATCGGCCAGTCCTCCTTGAGAGAGATGCATCAGCATGTTTTCCTCGCCGATCTCATTGAGAAAACGGGACGGCAGGCTTTCGGAACGGGACCCGAAGAGCAAGCGCTCGCGCGCAAAGCAAAGGTGGAGCTGTTTTTTCGCCCGGGTCACCCCGACGTAGCAGAGCCGGCGTTCCTCCTCGATTTCTTCGGTGCTTCCCAGGCTGCGGGCGTGGGGGAGTAGCCCCTCCTCCAATCCCGTGATGAAGACGTAGGGAAATTCCAGCCCTTTGGCGGAGTGGAGCGTCATCAGCGAGACCGAATCCCGGCGGATCCGGCGGGAGAGGGCGTCGGTGGGTTGGACCAACGCCACGTGCTGAAGGAACTCCGGCAGAGATCCAAAAGAGGTGGCGACCGAAGAGAGTTCCTTGACGTTCTCGATCCGCGACTGGCCTTCCTCCGAACCGTCATCCAGGTATCCCAGGTATTCGGTGAGTTGGAGAATTTTTTGGATCATCTGAGCGGGAGGAAGCGCTACCAGTTCGTCCCGGTCGGAGGCGTTCAGGCCGGCGAGTCGCCTTTTGCCGACCTTTTCGGCCCGCTCCCGGCTCAATTGGTCCTGCGGATTCAGCAAGAGACGGAGGTAAGCCAGGATGTCCTTAACCTCCCTTCTCTCATAGAATTTGGTGCCGCCGATCAGGAGGTAGGGAATTCCGCCGCGCATAAAAACTTCTTCCAGGACTCGCGATTGGGCATTGGTGCGATAGAGGACGGCGAAGTCGGTAAAGTTACGGGCGTTCCCATTTGAAAGCAGGGCGGAGATTTGCGTCGAAAGATAGAAAGCTTCGTCGAGCTCGTTGTCCGCGGCGTAGAGCACGACCGGAAGACCCTCTTCATTGTCGGTCCAGAGTTCCAGCGGAATGTGGGTGCGGTTGTGTTCGATCAGCGAGCGGGCCGCCAGAAGGATTCGCTTGGTGGAGCGATAGTTTTGGGCGAGGTGAAAAATCTGCGCCTGGGGATAATCCTGCTGAAAGCGCAAGAGGTTCCGGAAATCCGCCCCCCGCCAGGAATAAATCGCTTGGGACATATCGCCCACGACGGTGAGGTTGTGGTGGGTCTTGGAGAGAAGCCGCACCAGCAGGTACTGGACGCGGTTGGTGTCTTGATACTCATCCACCAGCACGTGCCGGAAGGATTTCTGCCACCTCGCCAAAATCGCCGGACGTTCTTGGAAGAGCCGGGCCGTTTCCAGCAGCAGATCGTCAAAATCAAGACCACCGGCCTTTTTGATTCTCTCTTGGTAGCGGGGATAGACTTCCGCCACTGCCTGTTGAAAGTTTCCCTCCGCCATCTCTTGGTACGTTTCGGGACTGACCATTTCGTTCTTGGCTTGGGAGATGGCGGCCGAGACTCCTCCCGGCGAGAAACGCTCCTCGCCCCGCCCGATCAGTTTAAGGATGTCCTTGATGAGATCGCGCTGGTCATTCTCGTCGTAGATGACAAAGCTGGCCGGGATGCCGATCTCCGTTCCCTCCCGCCGCAGGATGCGGGCGCAGATGGAGTGGAAGGTCCCCATCCAGGGAATTGACGAATCCGGCCGTTCCGCCGTCGGGTCCTTCAGCAATTTTTCCACTCTCTCGCGCATCTCATCGGCGGCTTTGTTGGTGAAAGTGACGGCGAG
>DATDSA010000039.1:0-26969 GCA_035291485.1 Patescibacteria group bacterium
GGTTCGGATATCGCCGCCGATGCCGAGGCCATCGGCCGGCTCTCCTCGCTGGTTCTGCGGATCGACCCGACCATGAGTCCAAAAGAGCGAGTGGCGGCAATTATTGATCAGTTGGCGGGAATCGGAGGATCGCGGGCGGTGGGATTTGGGGCCCAGAAGGTCCGTTCCCTGGCCGACGGGATCGCCAAAATTCTCAAGGAGTATCTGGGTTGGAAGAGGGAGGAGGAGAAGGTCGAGGAGGTCCAGCCCCAGCTTCCGGTCGGAAAGCTCCAGAAAGTGGGGGACATCTGCCCGACCTGCGGCCAGGCAACCCTCGTCAACGAAGAAGGCTGCCGCAAGTGTTATAGCTGCGGGTATAGCGAGTGCTAGATTCTCCAGAGAAAGGATCAATCTACGTTTTCACCGGTGACGGCAAGGGAAAAACGACCGCCGCCATCGGCCAGGCGGTCCGAGCGATCGGCCAGGAGTGGCAGGTCCTGATGGTCCAGTTCATTAAGAAGTGGATCTCGGGAGAGGTCCCCTCCCTCCAGAAGCTAGGGGTGGAGGTCTATCCCATGGGACTGGGTTTTGTGGGGATCATGGGCGACACCCTTCCCAGGAGCGACCACGAGGCGGCGGCGCGGAAGGCATTGAGTTTTGTCCGGAAGAAGGTGAAGAATGGTTCCTATCGTCTCCTGATCCTGGACGAGGTGAATGTGGCGGTCTCTCTCGGCCTGATCGACGTCAGGGATGTGCTCGGTTTTTTGAAAGATCGGCCCCCGAACCTGAACGTCATTCTTACCGGCCGGGGAGCGCCGGCGGAGTTTGTCGAGATCGCCGACCTGGTTTCGGAGGTGAGGGAGGTTAAGCACCCCTTTTCGGGAGGGGTTAAGGCGAAGAGAGGGATCGAGTACTAAAAACGGCTCACGATGGTTAGTCGGAGCCGTGTCGTTCTAGGTGGTCTCTCAGTACTTGAAGAGCTTCCTTCTCATACTGGTTTGCTCTCTGCCGGGAGAAGCCGAGCTGGTTCCCGATCTCCTGGAGCCGAAGGTCCTCCACGTACCGCAGCCGGATGACCTCGAATTGGATCGGGGTGAGGACCCGGCGGGCGGTCCTCATCAGATTGGCGGAGGAGATCCGCTGCAGCGATTCCTCCTCCAGCTTTTCGGTGGAGGCGATGGATTCGGCCTCCCTCTCCAGGAACGGATCGGGTTCGTCCAGGGACACCGCCCAGGGCAGCCGGCTCACGAAGGTGACAGCTCTTTCCGAAAAACCGGTGGCGCGCGCCAGCTCCTCGGCCGAGATCTCCTCCCGTCCCAGCTCCTGCTGAAGCTGATCCTGGGCCTTGGTGAGCAACCGCCGGCGGTCGAGCATAAAGACCGGGATTCGGATGGTGGGACCGATGTCGTCTAGGCCGCGCTGCATGGCGTGGAAGATCCACCAGGTGGCATAGGTCGCAAAGCGGATGCCCCTCTCCGGGTCGTACTTCTCCACGGCGTGCTCGATCAACCCGAGGAAGCCGTTCTGGATGAAATCCTCCAGCTCCATGGTGCCGTTCGGAAAAACCTGGAGCTTTCTGAACCACTTCTTCGCCCGGCTGACGACCAGTTTCAGGTTCAGGGCGATCAGGCGCTGTCGGGCCTCCTCTCCTGCCGCGATCTCGCTCGGGCTCGCCTGAGTGTCCTTTCCCGCTCGGTAGGTCCGGGCGAGTTCCCGTTCTTCCGTGGCGGTGAGCAGGGGGTGATCGCCGATATCGGCCAGCAGATAACTCATCTGTCCCTCAGTCATGTTCTCTCCTTCCGGGGAACAGCTTTTAAACGTGTTCTCATCCTAAGTTACTTTTGCTGTCTAGTCAAATAAGCGAAGCTTATTTGCTAGGTTCGCGTAGCGAGCCGTTCAACTATCTGATAAACTTCTCCTGATATGCCGTTTAAGAAGGTGGAAGCAACCCCCGATTTCCCGGCCCTGGAACGAGAAATCTTGAAAGAGTGGTACTCCTCCGGTTTGGTCAAAAAATATTTGAAGAAGAATCAAAGTTCTCCTAAGAGATTTAGTTTCCTGGACGGTCCCATCACCGCCAACAATCCGATGGGAGTGCACCACGCTTGGGGAAGGACTTACAAAGACCTCTTCCAGCGCTACAAGAACATGCGGGGGTTCCGCCAGCGCTTTCAGAATGGTTTTGACGCTCAGGGCCTTTGGGTGGAGGTCGAGGTGGAAAAGGAGCTGGGGTTGAAAAGCAAAAAAGACATCGAAAACCTGGTCCCGGGAGACCGGAAGGCCTCGATCGACCGCTTTGTAGACCTCTGCAAGAAGAGAGTTCAAAAATACGCCGGAATCCAGACCGAGCAGTCGAAGCGGCTGGGTTATTTTATGGATTGGGACCACTCTTACTACACTCTCTCCGACGAGAACAACTATATGATCTGGCATTTTCTGAAAAAGTGTCATGAGATGGGGTTGATCTACAAGGGTCATGATTCGGTTCCTTGGTGTCCTCGTTGCGGCACCGCCATTTCCCAGCATGAGATGCTGACCGAAGACTACAAGGAAACCACTCACGACTCGATCTATATTCGGTACCCGATCAAGGGGAAGAAAAATGAATTTCTGCTGGTTTGGACGACCACTCCCTGGACTCTACCGGGCAACGTGGCCGTCGCCGTGGATGCTAAGAAGGATTACGTGTCTGCCACGGATGGGGAAAGCGTTTACTACCTATCGGGGACGGCAGCAAAAAGACTGGGGTTAAAAATCAATAAGAAGATTTCGGGGAAAGATCTGGCGGGATTAAACTACACCTCTCCTTTTGACGACCTCCCCAGAATCAAGAAATCTTTTGCCGGTTATTTCCACCAGGTGGTAGCGACCGATGAAAAAATCCTTCCGATCAGCGAGGAAGAAGGAACCGGGCTGGTGCATGTGGCTCCGGGCGCCGGGACCGAAGATTTTCAACTTGGTAAGAAATTAAAACTTCCCGTGGTGGAATTGATCGACGAAGAGGCCGTTTACATTTCCGATTTGGGGGAATTTTCGAGAGAAAATGCGAAAGAACATCCCGAAATCATTCTGGATTTTGTGAGAATGGTTGAGGGCGGGAAGTATCTTTTCAAGATTTCCCCCTACACCCACCGCTATCCGGCCTGTTGGCGGTGCAAGACTGAACTGGTCTGGCGGGTGGTAGATGAATGGTACATCGCGATGGGCCCGCTTCGGGAAAAGATGAAGGCGGTGGCCAATAAAATAACTTGGATCCCAGAGTTCGGACTCAAGCGGGAATTGGACTGGCTCTCCAATATGCAGGATTGGCTGATCTCCAAGAGCCGTTACTGGGGATTGGCCCTGCCGATTTGGGTCTGTCCCAAGTGCGGAAATTTCGAGGTGATCGGCAGTAAGGAAGAGCTGCAGCAAAAATCGATCGGGGGATGGGACAAATTTGCCGGGCACAGCCCTCACCGGCCCTGGGTGGATGAGCCGAAGATCAAGTGTGGGAAATGTGCCGGAGTGATGGAGAGGATTTCGGACGTGGGAAACCCTTGGTTGGATGCCGGGATCGTTTCTTTTTCAACCGTTTCAAAAGACAACCAGAGCAATCCTCTTTATCTGTCCGATCGAAAGGAGTTTGAAAAATGGTACCCGGCCGACTTCATCACCGAGAGTTTTCCCGGACAGTTCAAAAACTGGTTCTATTCTCTTCTGGCGATGAGCACGGTTCTGGAGGGGCGGGAGCCCTTTCGAACGGTCCTGGGTTTCGCCACTCTTTTTGGCGAGGATGGGCGGCCGATGCACAAATCTTGGGGAAACGCGATTGAATTCAACGATGGGGCGGAAAAGATGGGGGTGGACGTGATGCGTTGGCTTTACTGTACTCACGACCCGGCAATCAACATCAATTTTGGTTACAGTCCTGCCGAGAAGATCCGCCGCCGTTTTTTCCTTATTTTTTGGAACGTCTACAAGTTTTTTGGGGATTACGCGCTGGTGGATAATTGGAAGCCAAATTCGAAATTCGAAATTCGAAATTCGAAATTAACAATTTTGGACCGGTGGGTGCTGTCGAAACTTAACTCCTTAGTGAAGCTGGTAACGGAATCTTTGGACCGTTATGATCCTGCCACCGCTGCCAATGCCATTGAGCGCTTCGTCGTGGATGATCTCTCCCAGTGGTATCTTCGGCGGAGCCGTTCCCGAGTTGGCCCAACTGCCCCGAATGACAAAGACAAAGCGGTTTTCTATCACGTGATGGGGGAGGTTTTGGCTTCAATTTCCCGACTCTTGGCTCCTTTTACACCCTTCGTCAGCGAAGAGGTTTACCGCAATCTGAGCGGAGATATATCAGTTCACCTTTCCGATTGGCCAACAACTGGGAAGATCGATCAGATACTCGAAGAGGAGATGCGGGGGTTAAGGGATGTTGTCGAGCTGGGACACTCCTTCCGAAAAACTGCCGGAATTCCCCTTCGCCAGCCGTTGGCGAAGTTGAGCGTGCTGGGTTCGGAGGGAAATTTGAGCAAGGATTTGATCTTGGTTTTGGCCGATGAACTCAATGTCAAGGAGATCGAATTCTGTCCGGGAAAAGAGTTGAAGGTCGAATTTGATACCGCTCTCACCCCGGAACTAAAAGCGGAGCGCACCGCGCGGGAACTGATCCGCGCGATCCAGAATCTTCGCCGGGAAGAGGATTTGAAATTAACGGACCGAATCAAAGTGGGCTACCCCGCCACCGGTGAAAATCGCGCCGCGGTGGCGCTGTTTTCCCAAGTGATTAGACAGCAAACCCTTGCGGTTGGGTTGGAACCTGATAAAATCTTGAAGATATGGAAGGCAAAAAAGTAAGCAAGACGCGATCTAAGGTCGCTACTCCCGCCGAAAGCGGGAAGTTGGCGGTTTTTGCGCTCGGCGGAAGCCAGCATTTGGTTCGGGAGGGCAACGAACTGACCGTGCATCATCTCGACCTCAAGGATGGCAAAAGCGCCAAGGCGGAGGCCATTATTCTGGAACCGGCCTTTGGTAAGGGATCGGTTACCTACAAATTACTGGAGCAAAAGAAGGGAAAAAAGATTTTGGTAATGAAGTATAAGGCCAAGTCCCGTTATCGCAAAAAGCGGGGTTACCGTTCGGAGCTGAGTAAAATTTTGGTGGAAAAGATAGATATTTAAAATTAACAATGAACAATTATCAATTAACAAATGCAACCTACCTGCTAATTGAGCAGATGATAATTGCCAATTTGCGACTGAAAGGGGCATTTTATGGCTCATAAAAAAGCCGGCGGTTCAAAAGCCAGACAAAAACCTCGAGTTGCCGGAAAACGGTTAGGAGTGAAAGTTGGGTCGGGACAAAAGATTCCGGCGGGGTCAATCATTATCCGTCAACGAGGAAGGAACGTGGCCCCGGGACGGGGAACCGGAATCGGCCGGGATTTCACGATTTTCGCTAACAGGGAAGGGACGGTTTCCTTTAAAACAAAGCAGGGAAAGAAACACGTATCCGTGAGTTAATCAATGCCGTCCTCGCTGCGTTCGGTTGCAATAATTTTGCGCATTCGCAAAATTAGTAAAAAGCGGGTTTGATCAGCGCGACCGCTTCGGGCGGCCAGTACCGCAGCCAGACATTTCCGATGATGCTCTCCTTCCCGATGACTCCCCACTCGCGGGAATCCGAGGATCGTTCCCGATTATCTCCCATTACCACATACCCACTATCACCGGTTGAGAAAACCTCCCCGTCTTTGATGGTGCGACGGCCTTCGGTGACGGTTCCTTCCTCCAGATAATCCTCTTCCAGGAGAAATCCTTCCGGGTGTTCCTGGTTGATGATAAAAACCTTGCCGTTTTCCAGTTTAACTTTTTCATTGGGAAGAGCAATGACTCGTTTGATGAAGTCCAGATTAGGTTGTTCGGGGGAACGGAATACAACCACTTCGCCGCGCTGGGGTTCTTTCTTGAGCAGATTGTAGCTCACCATTTCGGTGAGGAGATACTCTCCGTTGCGGAAATTAGGCAGCATCGAGTCGCCGCGAATTTGGTGGGGCCGTACCAGGAACAGATAGAGTGCCAAAAAGATAAGGATTGCCAGAATGGCCGTCTCGGCGATCTCCAAAAAGAAATTTATGATCGAGCGAAAAAGTTGCAGAATCATTCCGGGAATTCGAAAATCAACGGTTCATTATAAAACATTACTTGTACTGTTCTCGTTTCACTCGATTGTCCAAATTACTCGCTAAAACGCTGCGTCATCTGTAGACCACGATCGCCGTGTAGTTCATGTAGGCCCAGGTACTCTTGAAGAGCGATTGGCTGTAGGTGAGCTGGCCCCGCCAGGGGTCGTTGGTGAGCAGATAGCTGGGATTGTTCGAACTTCCCACAAACCCCCGGACTACTTCCGAGTGCATCCCGTTGTAACCGGTGTATCCTCCCGGAAGAGTCTTGGTTCCTTTCGGGGTGCTATAGCGGTTGTACCACCAGAGGATAACCGGGTTCCCTTTTTCTATTTCCTTAGCGATCCCGGAAACGTTCCATCCTGTCTTGACGGCAAAGTTTACTCCCTTGCTCTGAAGATACGCCGCTACCGGAGCGGTATGGGTTCCGTATCCTCCGACCCAATCCGCGTTGGGGTTTTGGCCCGTGCCCAGGCCGGCCTTCACCTGTTCTTGGGTAACGCTGATTCCTCGGTAGGCGAGAGCCATTTGGAGCGCCACCAGATTGCAATTGAAGGTTTCGGTGCGGGGGTCCTGGTAGTACTGCGGAATGTTAAGTACGAATGTTTTGCTTCTCGTGGTGAATGAACTTTGGAACTTAGCGGTGGAATCAGATCCGGCGACGGTTTTTACCCCGGGAGAAATGGTGATCTCGTAGGTGGTGGAATAGTTCAGTTTTCCCGCGACAGCGTAGGTCATCCGGTTTCCGCTCCAGCTGAAGGTGCCGGATTCGCTCGGTCTGATGGAGAATCTCTGTTGGGCGCTGGCGTGGTCGACCTTTTGGTCGAATTCCACCACCACGTTTGTTCTGATGGGGTCGAGGCCGGACATGCCCGACGCGGGGGAGAGGGATAGGACCCGCACTCGACCGATCGTTTCGAAGTTCAGCTTAACTTCTTCCTCTGTGACTCCACCGATGAGACTGGAGATTCCGGGGGAAAAAGCGACCTCGTATTTGGTTTCTTTTTTCCAAGGGGAATCGGGGTTAAAGACGAATGTTTTTCCGTCTGCCCAACTTATTTTCCCAGGGGTTTGGGGGGTGAGATGGAAGTTCTCTTCAACCCTGGCCTGATCCATCTCCTCACTAAAATAAATGGTTAACGGAGTGGTTGGCAGAGCCCCGGTGCCCTTGGGTGTGTAGGAAGAGATCAACGGCGTGGCGACGGTTCTGAAGCCGAAACTTCCGACCAGTTTGGTTTCACCCGCGGTCACGCTCTCGTTATCCAGAAGGCGGTAGGAGCGGGGTGTCTGGTAGACATCAATGGTGTAGAGCCGGTCCTGCTCCAACGGCTCTTTGAAAATTAGAAACTGTCGGTCGGTTTCTTCTTCGACCAGGAATTCCGCGCTCGGCGAGATCCTAAAGCTAGTTTCGATAAATTTTCCCAGAGGCGCGTCGTAGACGATCTCGATACCGGTATTGGTTCCTACGTCCTCGGCTTCGTTCACAGGTGAGGTTGAGGTGATCTGCGGTATTTTGGGAGCGAACATCTCGACCGCTTGTTCGTGGAGCTCTTCCTTGCCCCAGCGCGCTCTCAATCCGGTAGCGTAGACCACGATTTTTTGCCCCGGATAAAAAGATTCATCGGGGTGGAATTTTGCTTTCCACTTTAGCGGCAGATTAAAGATGGTCTTTTCGAAATCCCAGTATCCCATTACCTCGGGAGAAACGTAGAGTTTCACGATTTCTTCATCGATCGGTAGACTGAACTCCACCGAAATTGGTTCCTCGGCGCTGGCCATGTAGGCTCCGTCAGCGGGACTGGCGGCGACGATAAATGGTCTCGATAGAAAAGTGGACATAATCAGGGCGCCGGCGGTAATCAGCGCGAAGATGCTGTAGGGGATGAAGTTTCCGTGACGGAGAAATCGAAACTCCGCGAGAAGAGTCCTTCGCCAGGCAATGTCGAGGTCGCGCAGGACCCGATTCTGCGGTAGATTAAAACGCCAGTTCTGAAGCTCTTTAAGACGGTGGGTGATTCCAAACCAAGAGGGGCGCCTTTTAATTATCCAATGAAGAGCGTTGGCGGCGATGACCGTGCCCACCAGCGTCAGGAGGATTATTAATCTCGTTTCGAAGGGAAGCGAGATCTGCAACAATAGGTCCCAGATTTTGTCCAGAGTCATTAACGACCGGCCCAAATTTGATAGGCCTTCTCAAGTGTAATATAAACCACCGGACCGCGGTCGGCGGAATTGCTGGAGCGTTTCAGTTCCGTGAAGAGTGCTTCGATCTTGGGCCTGTCTTTGGAGAACCATTCCGGATGGCTGAGATGTGTGACCACCTGTTTTTCAACAAGGGATTCTCCGGAAAAATTGGCTTTGAAGCGGGCGATCAATTGTTCGGTCGAGTAGGCCCAGGAGTCCGCTCCGTTGTCGGGAAACTCCCAGAGAGCCATGGTCGGAGAATCGGTTAGGTTTTGATTCTCGGAATTGAGTTGGTAGGGATGAGTGGTGGCCGATAGATCCCAGTAACCGCTCATACTGTTCTCCCCGAAGGTGTACTTGGTGCGGCCGGAAGAATCCAGCTCAAACCCGGTGTTATCAAGTGCTCGGAGGGTTTCCTCGTCGGCAAACCAGCCCCCGGCCCGGAACATAGTGGGAGTTCCGAGGCCCTTCTCTTCAAAAACTCCTTTGGCCCACTTGAGCATCTCTATGGTTTCCTCGTAGGAATAGGCGGAGGTGAGGATGTCGTAACCGTCAGTTTTCCAGCTTCCCCAGTTGGGGGAGGTGCGGGGGGTGACTCCGGTGGCCGCAACCATATCCGGAAACATGTGGAAGTGGAGACCAATAGCGTCCCCCTTTTCCTGGCGGTTCTTTACCCAATCGGTTAGATACCGCGCGCGAGCGCCGGAGATACCCGGGTTGGTGTAGAGCCGCGGATTGAAGAAGTGGGTGACGGGAACCCCGTACTCTTTGGAGATACTGGCGATATCGTTTAGATTATCCTGGGGGACGTCGTAACCCTCCCAGTCCAGCGTCCAGGTAACGTAGAGAGGGTAGGAAACCACAAATTCCACACTCGAGGAGGTGGCGTCGCCGGAGGGTGATCCCAGCTGCGCTTCCATAGAGTACCGTCCCGGTTTGAGGTTTCCGACGAAGACATCCGCACCAAAGCGGCCATTACCTTCCGGAAACATTTTTCCACTCTCTCCGGTCTCGGAGATTACGTAATCCAGCGAGACACCAGAACCGGCCGCAAAATCGGGAGAGAGCTCCGCCGAAAACCGGAGACTCTTCTGTTTGAAGGTGAATTCGTCACCGATCAGAACCCACTTCCGGTTTGTGGAGACCTCCGCAAAGACATTCTCCAGTGCGAAGGCGGCCTCGGTGACGGTGTCGGTCGTGTTGCGAGAATTCCAGAACTTCACTCCCAAGTAACCGAAGGGAAATAGAAGCAGAACCGCTAGAAGAACGGCCCTTTTGTTGAGGATATTTAGAGTTTTTCCGACCACGGTCTTATAACCCATAGTTAAGTTAATGATACCGTACCGCTCCCGAAAAAGCAACTTTTAGGAGTTTCTGCGAATCAGATGGGAGATCAGGTAATTGACCGAGACCACACCGAGGAGGATGGTGATGGTGGGACCGGCTTCGAAGCGGCGGTAGCCGATCAAGTCGGCGACCGTGACCACCACCAGAGTGTGAACGATGAAGTAGTCCAGGGCGAAATGACCAATTCTGATGACCGGCTCAAAGATCCGGCGGGCTCTCGACAGGACAACATCCCAGGTCACCAGAGTTCCCAGGGAGTAGGCCAGTCCCCAGGACAGGTAGAGGACTGAGGGGGGCCAGCGCTCCGAGTAGAATCCGGCTTGAGAGAGGAGAAGAACGGCGAGAGAAAAGACGGCGAAGAGACCGATCTGCCAACCGCGCCGCCGGTTGCTCTTGAGCAGGTGGTAGCCGAAGGTCAAACCAAAAGAAAAGACGATGAAGAACGAGAGAATTCCCCAGCGGTTCCAGTCGAGATTTCCCACGAGCAGGCTCTTGATGTTTGCCAGGTAGTAGTTGCCAACCGGAATCGGATAGACAATATGGGAAATTAGATAGAATGCTACCCCCACCGCCGGCAGGACCCAAACCCGGCGCAGGGCGGCGGTAATCCACTTCTCAAACAGAAGCAGCAGGATACCGAAGAAGAAAAATGAGAGCATGAACTCGGTGAAAGCGGGGATCTCCTGGAGGAGAAAGATTTTGGCGAGCCCCTGCCAGGTGGGGGGATTGCCAAACCAGATGAGATACACTCCCGTGGCGACCCCCCAGATAACCGGTGAGCAGGGTGAAAAGGCGTTTGAGGGTGCTTTTTCGATCGAGCGGCCCCCGGGCGAGCCGGGTGCCGTACCCCAATCCGTAGGCGAAGACAAAGCTGATGAAGCAGATGGTGGCGCCCCACCAGGTCCAGAAATTAAGCCAGGGGAGCCGGCCGTCGTAGAAGAAGGCGTTGACGTGGGTCACGATCATGAAGAGGACCGCCGTCCCCTTGAGGAAATCGATGGAGAGGTCGCGAATCGGTTTGGTTTCTGATTTATCTTCCAATAAATTAGATTTTTTATTAGAACCGAGCTTTAGCGAGGACACTATTAAGCCAGTATAATAAAAACTGGCCGGGGTGCTTAGCCCCGACGCGCGAAAGCAGTCGGGGAGCCGACCGGAGCGTCGGCTCTCAGCGGTTTAAGAAATGGCGTTAGTCTATATTCTTAAAAGTACGAAGGATGGCCGTTTCTACATCGGCAGTACCGTAGATTTGAAACAGCGATTGCGCCATCATGTTGGAGGTTTTACTTATTCCACAAATAGGATGGGAAGTTTGAGATTGGTTCTCTCCCAAGAATTTCCAACCTTAAAAGAAGCAAGATTGATTGAGAGAAAGCTTAAAAATTTAAAAAGGCACGACTATATTGAGAAGATAGTTAAAGACGGTAGGATACGCATGGGTGCTTAGCTCAGTGGCAGAGCGTCTCATTCACATTGAGAAGGTCGCTGGTTCAAATCCAGCAGCACCCACCAAAATAAAAATGAAATGAGCTGGAGAAAAATTGCCGCTAACACCATTTATCAACTGATCGGAAAAGGAGTCGGCGTTGTTTCGACCGTGGTCACAGTCGCTCTGGTTACCCGCGCTTTGGGTGTTTCCCAATTCGGGGAGTACGTGCTGATCACGACCGTCCCCGCCTTTCTCTATCTCCTGGCCGATTTTGGCTTGAATGCGGTATTTCTCCGCCAGGTCGCCCAGGATAACCACCACGTCCAGAAGTTTGGGAGCCTCCTGTTCCTGCGTTTGGGACTCTCGGCAGCCACCTTTCTTCTGGCCCTCTCCTTCGCTCTCCTTTCGCCGTACGCGGCGGCGGTCAGGTGGGGAATCATGATCGCCTCTTCCACCGTTTTTGCCCAGGGGATTTATACGAGCCTCAATGCCCTGTTTCAGCACAATCTCAGGTACGACCTTTCGGTCCTGGCCGGAATTGCTTCCTCGGTCTTCGCGGTTTTGGTTTTTGTTTGGGGATTCATCAATCATGCGGGTCTGCTCTTCTTCGTTTCGGCTTGGGCGGCCACCACTCTGGTCTTAGCGGTCCTGGCTCTGGTCCTATCTTTTCTCTTGGCGGAAAAGCCCCGTTTCTCGAACAATCCCGCTTTTGCGCGCGGACTGTTCATTGCGGCGATTCCATTAGGTTTGACGTTGGTTTTTTCCCAAATCAATTGGATGGCAGATGTATTTCTGCTCCGTTCTCTGGCTTCGGCGGAGGCGGTGGGGATCTATCGGCTCGGCTACAAGGTTTTCGAGAACATCCTGCCAATCCCGATATTTTTTGTGAACGCTCTCTATCCGGTGATGCTGGTCGATTATCACCAGGGGCTGTCCTTTTTGGTCGATCGGCTGAAGAAGAGTTTGGGGTTGTTGATCGCAGCGGCGATTATTTTGACGGGGCTGGGGTTCGCTTTTGCTCCTTTGGTGATCTCGATCCTGGGAGGGGCGGAGTTTTCGGCCTCCGTTATTGTGATGCGGCTGTTGGTCTTGTCTCTTCCGATTTTCTTTGTGACCGCTCCGCTGCAGTGGTTCCTGATTACGGTGGGGCGGGAGAGGGCTCTCCCCTGGATCTACGCCGCCGCGGCCGTTCTAAACGTGGGCCTCAATATCGCTTTTATTCCGAGATACTCCTATTTTGCTTCGATCTGGGCCACCATTGGGGCGGAGCTGGTAATTCTCGCCCTTCTCTTGGTTCAGGTGTTTCGATTTCGGAGAGTAGCGGCTAGGGCGAAAGGGACGGCTCGCTAACGCGAACCTAGCTTATTCGCCCGGGATTCTAAGGCGAATAAGTAACGGCTAATTCTACTTTCTTTTCGTTTCCAGCTTTGTCGGTGGCGGCCACCGTGATTTTGTTATCGCCCGCTTTGGCAATCAGCGTATACCGGAAAGTCCCATCCGCCAGAACCGTGGCTTGGTTTTCATTAACCCGAACGGTGGCGCCGGCTTCGGTTTTTCCCTCCACGTGAACTTGGGTGTCTGTTCCGGAGAAGGCTTGCCCGTCTTTGGGTTTGGAAATAGTAAGGGTGGGCGGCTTTTTGTCGAGGGTCACAATCAGCTCGGCCGATTTTTGGCTGATGTTGTCGGCGCGGTCGGTCGCGGTGGCGGTGATGACATTCTTTCCTTCGGTCGGTAGAACCACACCGGTAAAGCTGAAGGTCCCTCCGGCTTCCGTGGTCGTTTTTGATTTTTCTATTCCGTTGATGTAGAGAGTAATTTCCGCGGCGGGTTCGGCAAAACCGGTGACGGTGATGCTGCTGTTTTTGGTGTAGGGCGAGACCGGGTTGAAGGTGGGCGGAGGAGGAGCTGTTTCGTCACCGATGGTGGGGCCGGTTTCTCCGGTGAAGAGATTCCAGAATCCACCGATGTAGGTGAGGCCTTTGATTCCGACAAAATACAGAGCCGCAATCACGGCGACGGTAATTCCCAGGACTTTGAAGAGGCTGACCAGCTCGTTCCGGTCATTCCGGCCCAGGGTCTTCCAACTCTGGCTCAATCTAATCCTTTTTCTGTTCACTGTATATTTTCCTCTTTGGCGATAGTACGTCATATGGAGCCGGCGGGCGGATTTGAACCGTCGACCTTTCCCTTACGAAGGGATTGCTCTACCACTGAGCTACGCCGGCGACGATTCTAATTATATCTTAGCCAGGATGGCGGCTCCGATCGCTCCCGCGGAATTTCCTAAAACGGTTTTTTTGATCTCAATATTCTTGCGGTTGGGATTAACAATTAGCTCCGCCGCCGCCTTTTTGGTTTCTTCGATAAAAAAATCGTAAGCGCCGGCGATTCCTCCTCCCAAGACGATTGCTTCCGGATCAAGCAGGTTCACAAGATTGGCGATGATCGTTCCCAGATTTTTTCCAAACTCGTTAAAAGCTTGTTTGGCGGTTTGATCCCCATCCTCAGCTAGTTGGTGAAGTTCGTCCGGGTTTTTCCCGAACTTTTGGAAGAATTTGGCGGAGGCAAAGTCTTCCGCTTCGCGGCGATTGGGCAGGTCGACAATCTCATGCCCAACCTCGCCGGCGGTTCCTTTTCCCAGGTAGAGAGCGCCGTTGAGGACGATCCCTCCTCCCAGGCCACTCCCCAGGGTGAGACCGATGACGTTCTGTTTTCCTTTGGCCGCACCGGCTTGGGTCTCGGCGAAGACAAAAGCTTTGGCGTCGTTGAAGAGCCTAACGGGCGCGTTGAGGAGTTTTTCCAGTTCGGATTTGAGGTCCCAACCCAGGAGGGTGGGAAAATTGGGGGCGAAGGTGATTTTTCCTTCTTCGACGGTTCCCGGAAGACCCACGCCGACGGCGGAGACTTTGGTTTCTTTGATTTTTTGGGAGATTTCTTGGAAAACGCGGCCGAGTTCTTCCCGGCCGGGGGCGGAGAGTTTTACTTCTTCATCGAGGAGGGCTTGGTTACCTTCCCAGATAACGTAACGAACTTTGCTGGCGCCGACATCGATTCCGAGGGTTGGCATTGTTGGAGCGGCGGACCGGATTTGAACCGGCGACCTCTTCCTTGGGAAGGAAGCGTTCTACCACTGAACTACCGCCGCGAACTTTCTTGTGAGTGAGGTAGTGAAGTGGCTAGAACTCCGTGAGGAGTCGTCCCACTGAACTACCGCCGCGAACTTTCTTGTGAGTGAGGTAGTGAAGTGGCTAGAACTCCGTGAGGAGTCGTCCCACTGAACTACCGCCGCATGGCGGTCCCGACGGGATTTGAACCCGTGATCTCTTCCTTGACAAGGAAGCGTGCTAGGCCAGACTGCACCACGGGACCACGAACGAAAGTGAATGGGACCGCGGCTAGGTCGCCTGAGGCGACCGTCCCACGGGACCACGATTCAAAGTCTAACACAAGAAAACTGCTAAATTTACTCTAGTGGAACCGACCAAACTCTCCAATGCTGCTATTACCCATCTCCTTCGCGAGATTGCGGCGGCTTACGAGGTAAAAAACGAAAATCGTTTTAAGATCCGCGCTTACGATACGGCGGCGGATTCGATCGAACATGCCACTTCCGAAGTCAAAGACCTATGGGAAGAGGGACGGTTGGGTGAGCTGTCAGGAGTAGGAGAGAACATTTCCTCTCACTTGGACGAATACTTCCGGACCGGAAAAGTTAAACACTTCGAAGATGTTAAGAAAGGACTACCGGTCGGAATGTTCGCTTTTTTCGGATTAGAGGGGGTGGGGCCCAAGCGGGCCTATCGTCTGGCGAAGGAGCTCAAGATCAAGACAATTGAGGACCTTCACCGGGCGGTGAGGGAGAAAAAGATCGAGAAGATGGAAGGATTCGGCCGTCGGAGCCAGGAGCTGATCCTCAAGGCGATCGAGGGGCGGGAGCAGCACAAAGAGAGAGTTCTCCTGCCGGTGGCATCTTCGATCGCGGGGCGGTTGATCGAACAGATCCGGCTCCTTACCGGGGTGGTGCGGGCCGATCCCCTGGGCTCCTTGCGGCGGATGGTTTCCACCGTGGGAGATATTGATATCGGTATTGCGACGACCGCGCCCCAAAAAGTTGTCAAAGAATTTACCTCTCTCCCCGATGTCGCGCGGGTAGTTGGTGCGGGTGGGGCCAAGGCCACTGTGATTCTTAAGACCGGCCGGCAGGTGGATATTCGCGTTCAAGACCCAGAGAGCTACGGCGCTCTTCTCCAGTACTTCACCGGTTCAAAATCCCACAACATTCACACCCGCAAAATCGCCAATGAACTGGGGTTATCGCTCTCCGAGTATGGTGTTTCGAAGTTTGCCGGCGGCAAGAAAATCGGCCAACCCTTGCCGGTCAAGACCGAAGAGGAATTCTACCGGCTTTTGGGATTACCCTTTATTCCCCCCGAGCTTCGCGAGGATACCGGAGAAATTGAAGCAGCGCAGAAAGGCAAATTGCCAAAACTGGTTGAAGTTTCGGAAATAATTGGCGAAACCCACGTGCACACGACCCATTCGGATGGAGAGGAAACAACCGAATCCATGATTGAGGAGGCGCTGCGGCTCGGCCGGCGGTACGTCGGGATTTCCGACCACGCTCCCTCGGCGGTAACGCGGGGAGTGGCGGGAGCCCGCGCCGAGATCCTGAAACGCCGGAAAGAAGTGGAGGAGCTACGGGATAAATTCCGGGGAAGGATTACGATTTTATTCGGAGCCGAGGTCAATATTGATGCGGCCGCCAAGATGGCACTGCCCGATGAACTCCTGGCACTCTACGAGTATGTGATCGGTTCGATCCATACCTCCTTTGACCAACCCAAGGAACTGACTACCAGGCGTCTTATCACCGCGTTGGAGAATCCCTACGTGAATGCCTTGGGCCATCCCACCGGCCGCTTGCTGGGGGAGCGGGAGGCCTACGAGGCCGATTGGGAGGCCGTTTTTGCGGCGGCCGAGAAACACCGGAAGATCCTGGAGATAAATTCCTATCCTTCCCGCTTGGATCTGCCGGATGATCTGGTTCGCTCCGCTCGCCAGCGGGGAATAAAGTTCATCATCTCGACCGATGCCCATCGCCACGAACACTTTGAAAATCTGCGGTTTGGAGTGGCAGTGGCGCGGCGAGGCTGGTGTGAGGCGGTGGATGTCGTCAATACTTCCGAAGCGGATGGTTTTGTTAAACTGTTTAAGATAAGGGGGTGATTTGATGAATACTATCTATATTTTGATCGGACTGTTGGTTTTGATCGGAGTCTATCTCTTTTGGTTGTACAACTCGCTGGTGCGGGTCAAAACCCGATTGCAGGAAGCTTGGAGCCACATTGATGTCCAACTCAAGCGACGGATCGACCTGATTCCTAATCTGCTGGAGACCGTGAAGGGTTACGCCAAACACGAGAAGGGGATTTTTGAGAACGTTGCGAAAGCCCGTTCGGCGATGCTCGATGCCAAAACCGTTAAGGATTCCGAATCGGCCGACAATATGTTGACGGGAGCGCTGAAGACCCTTTTCGCCGTTGCGGAAAACTACCCTGAATTGAAGGCCTCCGACAACTTTAAGGACCTGCAGGGAGAGCTGGCCGACACCGAGAACAAGATCGCCTACGCACGGCAGTTCTACAATGGCAACGTCCGGGAATTCAACATCATGATCAAGTCCTTTCCGAACGTCCTGATCGCATCTGTGCTGGGTTTCACCGAGGCGGAGTTTTTCAAGGCCGAGGCCGGCGAAAGAGAAAAGCCCGAGGTCAAATTCTAATCCGTTAACGGATATGATAACTTTTAAGAGATGGCCAAATCTCCAAAGTTAGATATTGATTACATTGCCAGTTTAGCTCGTCTCACCCTCACGCCCCAAGAAAAAAAGAGCTTCTCCCAGCAGCTCGCCGATGTTCTGTCTCAGATCGAGGAGCTCAAAAAAGTGGATGTGAGCGGGGTAGAGCCCACCTTTCAAACCACCGGTGCTGCCGATGTTCTGCGTTCCGATGAAGTTCAGAAAGAACGAATTTTGACGTCCCAGGAGGCCCTGGCCAACACCGAGGAGAAGGCGCGGGGTCACTTCCGGGTCCCGAAGATGCTATGAGCGATATCACCGAATTCTCGTTGGAAAAGATCGCCGAGGGAGTCAGGAAAGGGGACTTTTCCGCGGTCGAGGTTCTGCAGGCTTTCCTGGGGAACATTGCCGAGAAGGAGAATGATCTCAACGCTTTTATCACTGTTAACTCCGCCGGTGCGCTAGATCAAGCCAAGAAGGTCAAAAAGGGCCAGAAGGGGCGGCTCTTGGGTGTTCCCATCGCCCTCAAAGACAACATCTCCACTCGCGGTCTACGGACCACCGCCGGGTCAAAGATCATCGAAGACTACATTCCTCCCTATAATGCGACGGTGGTCGCCAAACTTCTGGCCGAGGGTGCCGTTATTCTGGGAAAGACCAACATGGATGAATTTGCAATGGGCTCTTCGACCGAAAACTCGGCCTATGGCGTTACCCACAACCCCCACGATCTGGCCCGCGTTCCCGGCGGTTCCTCGGGGGGTTCGGCGGCCGCGGTTGCCGCGCGTCTCACCCCAGCGGCCTTGGGGACCGACACGGGTGGTTCTATCAAGCAACCGGCCGCTTTTTGCGGAGTGGTAGGCCTGCGCCCCACCTACGGCGCGGTTTCCCGCTACGGGGTGATTGCACTGACTTCCTCTCTTGACCAGGTGGGCTCGCTAGCAAAGACGGTAGCGGATGCTCGAATTGTTTTTGAGGTTATTTCTGGAAAAGATCCCTATGACGCCACCAGCGTCGAAACGGTGAGTAAGGCACCTAAGGAATTGAAGGGTTTGAGAATCGGGATTCCTAAGGAATATTTCAGTGAGGGTCTTGACCCTGAGATCGCCGCGAGGGTCAAAAAAGTGGGAGAGTTTCTGGAGAAACAAGGGTCGGCGGTGCAGGAAGTTTCTCTGCCCCACACCGCCTACGGTTTGGCGGTTTACTACATCATCACTCCCTCCGAAGTTTCCTCCAATTTGGCTCGTTTTGACGGGATTCGGTACGGGGTACGGGTGGAGAACTCCTCCATCGAGGAGCTGGTGGGCCGGTCGCGGGGCAAGGGCTTTGGCTCCGAGCCCAAGCGCCGGATTATCCTGGGGACCTTTGCTCTCTCGAGCGGCTACGCCGACCAGTATTATCTTCGGGCGGCGAAGGTGCGCACCCTCATCGCCCAGGATTTTGCGAAGGCCTTTGAAAAAGTGGACCTGTTACTCACTCCCACGGCTCCCACGACCGCCTTTAAGATCGGGGAGAAGAAGGACCCACTGTCGATGTACCTTTCGGATATCTTCACGATTCCGGCCAATCTTGCGGGACTGCCGGGGCTTTCGGTGCCGGCGGGGATGGTCCAGAATCTCCCGGTGGGAGTGCAGCTCTTGGGTCCCAAATTTTCCGAAAACATGTTGTTTGAAGTAGGGGAAGTGATTGAAAAAGAAAAATGGTCTTCTTAGACTTCCTTTTTGGCAAAAAACCGGCGTTTGGGAGGGGGAGGACCGCGGTGGGATTCCTGAAGCCCTACGACCGGGAGAAAGTGGCCCAAGATTGGGAGCGAATTTCCCAGCTGGCGGGAACCAATCGCCCCAGCGCCTACAAGGAAGCGGTCATTGTGGCCGACAAATTGTTGGACTATGTTCTTACCCAAATATCTTCGGGTGAATCGATGGGGGAGAGGCTCAAAAACGCTGGTGAGGCTTTCCCCCGCGACATCTACCAGGGTGTTTGGGACGCCCACAAGATGCGAAATGCGCTGGTGCACGAACCCAATTTTGATCTAACCGTTCTGGTTGCCAAAGAGATCTTAGAGAAGTTCAAGAAAGGCTTTGTGTCTCTAGGAGTTGACCTATGAATTAATGATTAAATACGAACCGGTAATTGGTTTAGAGGTACACACTCAGGTAAAAACCGCGTCCAAAATGTTCTGTGGTTGTCCGGCCGACTCTTTCGGCCGGGAACCGAACAGCAACACCTGTCCGGTCTGCCTGGCGCTGCCGGGGGCGTTGCCGGTACCGAACGAGGTGGCGATCCAAAAAACCGTCCAACTCGCTCAGGCCCTGGGTTGTCGTTTGGCGGAGTTTTCCCAATTTGAGCGCAAGAACTATTTTTATCCCGATCTTCCCAAGGGTTTTCAGATCAGCCAGTATGCTCACCCGGTGGGAGAGATGGGGAAGTTTGAAGGGGTCACGGTTCGCCGGGTTCACCTGGAGGAGGACACCGGAAAACTCATCCATGAAGGCGGGGAATCGCTGGTGGACTTCAACCGCTCGGGAGTGCCGTTGATCGAGATCGTGACCGAACCGGAATTCTCCGACCCGGTGGTGGTCACCAAGTTCCTCAAAGAGCTCCGAAAGCACTTGGTTTTTCTGGAAATTTCCACCGCCGATATGGAGAAGGGATCTTTGCGGCTGGAGGCAAACATTTCTCTACGGCGGATAGGGGAGAATGGTCTGCCGCCCTATAAGGTTGAGCTCAAAAACATCAACTCCTTTGCCTTTCTGGAGAAGGCGCTGGGAGTGGAGATCAAGCGGCAGCAAGAACTTTTGGAAAAGGGGGAAGAGATTGCGCAAGAAACCCGCGGCTACAACGAGAAGCAGGGCGTCACCGTTTCCCAGCGCCGCAAGGAAGAGGCCTTCGACTACCGCTACTTCCCCGAGCCTGACCTGCCCCCCTTGACGAAATCGGTCTTGGTGGCGGGGGAGAAAACCGGTACTCCTCAAGAAAAAAGAGAGAGCTACCTGGCTCTGGGTGTTCCTTCCCAATATGTAGAGGTCCTGATTCAAAATCGAGAGCTGTCGGCTATTTTTGAAGACCTGCGGGTGGAGATTCCCGCGGCGGAGCTGGCCAACATCCTTGTCAACAGGAGGCTGGGGGACCCGCTGGAATTGGGTAAAGAAAAGATTCTTTCCCTCTACCGGCAGAGGCGGACAAAGGAGGTTTTGTCGGGAGGAGCGATGACAGACGCTACGGAGAAAGTCCTGCTTGACAACCCCGCTGCGGTTGCGGATTATGTTCAAGGTAAAGAAACCGCCCTACAGTTCCTCCTGGGCCAGTTGATGAAAGAATCCGGTGGAAAGATTGACCCCCAGGAAGGGAGAGAGTTGCTAAGAAAAGCCATCTATGCCCGAACTTCAGCTTGAGCAAAAAACTAATTACGAAATGGTCGAGGAACAATCTCGTTTGAACGAGATTGCGAAATCTCTGGAAAGTGCTCCCATCATTTCGCTTGATAGCGAGGCCACCAGCCTTGATCCTCACAATGCCAAGCTTTTGCTTTTCCAGATCGCCACCCCGGACGGAGCCTACCTGTTTGACGCGCGCCATCTCGATCTGCGTCCCTTCCAATCGATTCTGGGCAGCGAAAAAATCCTGAAGCTGGCCCAAAATGCCAAGTTCGATTACGGGATGTTGAAGGAGTTGGCAGGCGTGGAAATCGTCAACATCTTCGACACCATGCTGGCGGAAAGGGTCTTGACCTGCGGGTTGACCAAGTTGGGAGACCTCTCTCTGGCGGCGCTCTCGCGGAAATATCTGGGGATCGAGTTAGCGAAGGAAGTCCGGGAAACCTTCTTCGGGGGACACCTGCGCGATTTCACCAAAAAGCAGTTGGATTACGCGGCGAAGGACGTCCTGGTTTTGTTTCCGATCTACGAAGCCCAGCGAGACCGTTTGCAGAAGGAGCAGCTCGAAAAGATCGCCTCTTTGGAGTTTGAGCTCGTTCCGGTAGTATCCGAAATGGAACTTCGGGGTTTCTTGATCGATGTGGAAAAATGGCGGCAGGTGATCGCCGATTATCGCAAGAAAGCTCAGGAGATCGACCGGAAAATGCAGGAAGAGTTGCGGCCCTATTCCCGTTCTACTCAGAAAGATCTCTTCGGCAACCACGCCAATGTGGTCAACCTCAACTCACCTTCCCAAATCATGGAAGCGTTTCGCCGGGTTGGTTTGGATCTTCCTTCGACCGGGGAGGAGATCCTGGCGCGCTACGACCACCCGTTGGCGAAACTTCTCCTGGAGTACCGGGAGTCCGAGAAAATCATCAGCGCTTTTGGGGAAAATCTTCTGGAAAAAATCAATCCCAAAACCGGCCGCATCCACCCGGATTACATGCAGATCGGCGCCGATACCGGCCGATTTGCTTGTTCTAATCCCAATCTTCAGCAGATCCCCACCGATTCGATGTTCCGAAGCTGTTTTATCGCTTCGCCCGGAAACAAACTGGTGATCGCCGACTACTCCCAGATCGAGCTGCGGATTATGGCCGAGTTATCCGAGGACCCGGTTTTTATGAAGGCGTTCAAAGAGGACCAAGATCTGCATGCTTTAACCGCTTCGCAGATGTTTGGTATCCCTCTCGATCAGGTTTCCAAAGAAAAACGCTTCCAGGCCAAATCAATCAACTTCGGGTTGATGTACGGGCGAGGAGCGAGGTCGTTGGCGGTTCAACTTGGGGTTTCGGAAGATGAATCGCGAAAACTTCTAGAAAAATATTTTAGACAGTATCATCGGGTGAAAACATGGTTGGACAATATTGCCCGAGACGCCATCCGCCGGGGCTACAGCACCACCTTGGGAGGCCGGAAGCGCTACTACGAGAAAGTGGGTTCGGATGACCCGAACTACGATAGGCAGGTCTCTTATATTGAGCGGCAGGGAAAAAATACCCCAATTCAAGGAACTTCGGCTGATATCACCAAAATGGCCTTGGTAAACCTCCGCCAAAGGATTCGGAAAGAAGGATTGGCGGCGGTCCCGATCCACACCGTTCACGATGAAATTGTCGTTGAGGCTCCGGTTTCAGAGGCAGAGCAAACTGCTAAAATTGTCAAGGAGGAGATGGAACGAGCCGGTGAAATCCTTTTGAAGAAGGTTCCTGTTAAAGTCGACGTGGTGGTTTCGGATATCTGGGAACATTAGCGAGGAAAGCACCGGATGCGCTAGTGTATTTAGCAGATGTATCTTGACATTGCTAAAAGGTAAATTAGACTTAATTTTGAAATGATTTGCGAAAACTGTGGAAAAAGGCAAGCGGTTTTTCAGACCCACCAGCTGATTGACGGCCGGCCCACGATTATCTATCTCTGCGAGGTCTGCGCGGAGGAATTTCAAAGCGGTGGTCGCCGCACTTCCTTTTTGGATCAGTATGGCCGGGATATGACCGAATTGGCGCGGCAGGGCAAGCTGGACCCGGTGATTGGCCGAAAAGAAGAGATCGAGCGTGTCATTCACATTCTCTCTCGCCGCACCAAGAATAATCCCGTTTTGATCGGCGATCCGGGAGTGGGCAAGACCGCCATCGTGGAGGGTCTAGCCCAGCGGATCATCGACGAATCCGTTCCCGAGGCTCTCCGCGGCAAGCGGATCGTCTCCGTGGACCTGGCGCTGATGTTGGCCGGGGCTTCCCATCGGGGAGAGTTTGAGGAGCGCTTGAAGAAAACCCTGGAAGAAGTAACCCGCGCAAAGGGTGAGATCATCCTCTTCATCGACGAACTGCACACGGTAGTGGGGGCGGGAGCGGCTCAGGGAGCGATCGATGCTTCCAACATGCTCAAGCCGGCTCTGGGGCGGGGGGAATTGCAGTGCGTCGGTGCTACCACGCTGGATGAGTACCGCCGCTATATCGAGAAGGATGGGGCGCTGGAACGGCGCTTCCAGCCGGTGATGGTGGTGGAACCGACCCGAGAGGAGTCGCTGGAAATTCTCAAGGGATTGCGCCCGCGCTATGAAGAACATCATCGGGTTCGGGTTTCGGACGAAGCCCTTAAAGCCGCCGTCGAATTTTCCGACCGTTTCATTTCCGATCGATTTCTTCCCGACAAAGCGATTGATCTTGTGGATGAGGCCTGTGCCAAAAAGAGATTGGAAGCAGTGATCCCGGCTTCCTCCGGGAACATCTCCCAGGTTTCGCGGGAGATGGAGCGCCTGCAGGAAAAACCCCGCAAGACACTGGCGGAAATGGAGCGAATTGAAGAACTCTCCCATCTCTACTCCAAGAAATTGGAGGATATTGGCGGAACTCATCAGGTTGAAAATATTCCGGAAGTGGGGGAACAGGATATTGCCAAAGTGGTTGCCGCGATTACGAGAATTCCGGTGGAAGACATCTCCGAGGATGAACGCTCCCGCCTGACCAAATTGGAGAAGCGGTTGCACGAGCGGATTGTCGGCCAGGATGAAGCGGTTTCGGTGGTTTCGGCCGCGATCCGCCGCTCGCGCGCCGGATTGAAGGATCCGGACCGGCCCATCGGTTCTTTTATCTTTCTCGGTCCGACCGGGGTCGGTAAGACCGAACTGGCCAAGGCTCTGGCAGAGGCTCTCTGGGGCGACGAGAACCTGATGATCCGTTTGGATATGTCCGAGTACGGAGAACGGCACACGGTTTCCCGGCTGGTCGGTTCCCCTCCCGGTTACGTGGGTTATGAAGAGGGTGGCCAGTTGACCGAAGTGGTGCGGCGCAAGCCCTTCTCGGTGATTCTTTTTGACGAAATTGAGAAGGCACATCCGGATGTGTTCAACATTCTTCTGCAGATCCTGGAGGATGGGAGGCTAACCGATGCCCACGGCAAGACCGTTGATTTCAAAAATACGGTCATCATCCTAACCGCCAATATCGGCACCAGCCTCATCTCCCAAGCCAAGGTCGGATTTGGTGGTGATAAAGATGGTCGGCGTAGTTTTGACGAGATTAAGGACGAGTTGATCTCTCAGCTCCAGAAAAGTTTTCGGCCGGAATTTCTCAATCGGATCGATGACGTGGTGGTTTTCCATCCTCTCACCGAGGCGGACGTCCGCAAGATCACCGATCTTTTGATCGAGAACAGCGGGAAGATGATGGTCTCCCAGGGAATAAAAATGGAGGTTTCGGCCAAGGCCCGAAATTTCTTAGCGAAGAAGGGTTTCGACCCTGATTTTGGCGCCCGGCCCCTGCGCCGGCTGATCCAGCGGGAGGTGGAGAATCCGATTTCCAATTCAATTGTCTCCGGTGAATACAAAGAAGGATTGGTTGTGGCGGTGGATCTAGTGGGGGAGAAGCTCACCTTCCAACCCTTGAAAAAGCGTGTTATCCTCAAGGTCTGATGGATTCGACAAGCTCACCCCTGGTGCCTGAAGAAAAAGTTCCTCAGATCCCGGAGTTCCGGACCGGTGATACGGTAAAAGTTTTCTACAAGATCAAGGAGGAAGAAAAGGAGAGAATTCAGCCTTTTGAGGGAATTGTGATTGCTCAAAAAGGGGCGGGGAATTCGAAAACAATTACCGTCCGCAAACTGGCTTCGCTGGGGATCGGGGTGGAAAGGATTTTCCCACTCTTTTCTCCGAATATCGGGAAAATTGAAGTCACCAAGCGCGGGAAGGTCCGCCGCGCCAAGCTCTATTACATCCGGGAGAAGCTATCCACTAAAGCCGTTAAGAGTCGGTGAGGTTTGCTAGTTTTTCACTTGAAAGAAATCTGTGGGGAAGAGGATTTACCCGGGTCGCCGGTGTGGATGAAGTGGGGCGGGGAGCCTGGGCGGGGCCGGTATTGGCGGCCGCGGTCGTCTTTCCTTATGATCGGCGCCTTGATTTCCGTTTGGCCGATTCCAAGCAGCTCTCCCCCGCTCGGCGCGAAGAGTTGGCGGAAAACATTAAAGAAAAAGCGCTTTTTTGGTCGGTTTCTTGTACGAACGTGGGGTTTATCGAAGAGAACGGGATTAGCGCGGCGACCGAACGGGCAATGCGCTTGGCGTTGGCGGATTTGAAAGACTCCCCCGATTTTGTTCTGGTGGACTACTTTAAACTTCACTTCTGGCCGACGGAAAGGCAAAACCCCGTCAAGTTCGGCGATGCTATTTCCAATTCTATTGCGGCCGCCTCGATCCTGGCGAAGGCGGCTCGCGATAACCTGATGAGAGAGTTTGGTACTCGCTATCCCCAGTACGGTTTTGAGAGCCACAAAGGCTACGGAACGAGATTCCACCGGGAGATGATTAGGAAGTACGGTCTTTGCGAGCTGCACCGCCCTAGTTTCATCCCGTCGCTATAGAAAAAACTACGCTGTTCTCGCTCTATGGCGAATCCGGCTACCGCCCTCCCTTCTTGATTGTTATAGTATATTAATTTAATTAGTATACTATTATAAATTTTGGGAGAGGTTTTATACTTAAGTGGGATAACAAATTAATAAGATGGCAGATTTGGGTAGTTACGGTGAGAATTTGGCGCGGAAGTTTCTCGAGAAGAAGGGGTTTGAGCTGATCGAAAAAAATTTCAAGACTCCCCGGTGGGGCGAGATCGATCTGGTGATGAAGGACGGGGACACGCTGGTCTTTGTGGAGGTCAAAACCCGAAAGGGATCGGCGGCGGAACTCTACGGAGGACCTCTGGGGTCCATCAACTATCATAAAATGAAGTCCATCCAGCGAGCCGCCCAGTTCTACATTCGCGAATGCGAAATTGCAACCGAGCGGAAGCGAGGACAGTATATCTCTTATCAAGGTCCGGCCCGCCTTGATGCCGTTGCGATCATCGTTCCCGATAAGGGAGAGCCGAAGATCGAGCACTTCCCTAATATCTCTAAACTTTGATCGCCGTCTGCTAAAATTACAGAATAACGGCCTTTGATGCGATGCTGAGCGAGGGCCCGTAGCTTAGTGGAACGCGATCTCTGATCGCTGTTCTCGCAGAAGCGAGATAAAGCAACGGCCTTTGACGCGATTTCGTAGAATGAAATCGCTAACTTTGCAGGTGATTTACATGGACCCGTAGCTTAGTGGTAAAGCAACGGCCTTTTAAGCCGTGTACCAGGGTTCGATTCCCTGCGGGTCTACCACCTGCAAAGGAAGCCGTGTGCTAAGGAACACCCGAAGGGGTGGTCGCTGGAGGCGAACAATCGATTCCCTGCGGGCCTACCATACGCATCGCGGATGGCTAGGTTCGCGAAGCGAGCCGTCCCAGTTTTGGGCCCCGTCGTCTACCGGTAGGACATTGGCTCTTCAAGCCAGTAAAACGGGTTCAATTCCCGTCGGGGCCACCACCAAGCCAACTCCCTTCGATTTGACCTTTTCTCTCCCATTGCTATACTTATCCTATAATATCCGACAGTTCGTGGTTCAGAGAAGGAGGATGCGATGAGTTTTCTGTTCCAGGGAACCGTGATCCAGGAGGCTCCGAAAAGTACCTGGGGCACGTTGGATTTGAATGTGAGCAAGAGATTGTCGACCACCCAGGCTCCTTTCGGACCGGTATCGCTGATTCAGGGATGGATTCGCCACTCCGGCGGATTTCTGCGGGAGGTGGGCTTCTTCGTCCCCATCGGTACCAAGGTGTTCTCGCTCGAGTTAGAGGGGGAGCCCGCCAACCCGAAGTTTGTTCTGGTTGACGGAGATGGCCATCGATTCAAGGAGGCTCAAACTCTCTAGCGGTTCGACCCACGGCGGCGTGAATTACATCATGCCGCCTTTTTATTGCTAAAATTGGCTCTAATGGTAAAGTCTTCCGGTTTGGTTCGGGCGCACGTCCGGGTTCACGGGAAGGTGCAGAACGTCGGTTTTCGATTCCACACCCACCGCAAGGCCTCCGCGGCCGGCCTGACCGGTTGGATCAAGAACGCCGATGAAACTCAGGTCGAGATCATGCTTGAGGGCGACAAGAAGAAGATCGAGGATTGTATCGAGAGCTGCCGGCGAGGGCCGCTGTTCTCCAAGGTGGAGAAAATCGAGGTGGACTGGCAGAAGCCCACCGGAGAGTTTAAGTTTTTTGAGGTTCGTTAATCCTGATTACAAATGAACTGGCGGATTACCCCCACAATTAAAAATGGCTGACTCCAGTCAGGCCTATATTTT
>DATDSA010000040.1:0-2648 GCA_035291485.1 Patescibacteria group bacterium
GCCTGATCCTCAGGCGACGGATTGCGCAGGAAAAAGTACCAGACCGCCCCGGCTCCCGCGACCAAAACCAAAATAATAATAATCCACTTCTTCACGATTTCAGATTAGCATTTTGGGAGCGGCGGAAATTAACGGAACGGGAGAATAAATAAAAAGAGTCCGTTGGGGAAACGGACTCTGGCGAACTCAATCCGATTGAACAAGCACAATGAAACTGTGACCGGATTTCGGATCGAACAGCTCGTTGATGACCTGCTCCTCGGATATCTTCCGGCGCGTGGAGATCGACCGGATCTGAGAGTACAGCACGTCCCAGATGGAGTCGCTGTCAGCCGCCGGAGCCATTGAAGTCCGTACCGCAATCTCTTTCTCCAGCAGACGTCCTCTCACTGGATCACGCTCGTTGAGCTCGTTGATCTTCTTGACAAAAAGCGCGTTCGATTCCGATTTGCCTACGGGTATCTCTCCTCTTTCAGATTTTGTGACTAAATGATAACACTGGGGGATAAATCAAAACCCGTCCATTCCGCCGGGGGGCATGGCGGGATTAGCGGGCTTGTCTTTTTCGGGGAGATCGGTGATGAGGGCTTCGGTGGTGAGGACCATCACCGCCACGGAAGCGGCGTTCTGGAGGGCGGAGCGAGTCACTTTAGCAGGATCAATGATTCCTTTTTTGACGAGATCACCGAACTCACCGATTAGCGCATCCCAACCGTAGGTCGCGGCGTTTTCACCGGTCTTCTTCTCCACCTCGGCCACGACCCAACCCGCATCACTCCCAGCGTTGGCGGCGATCGCTCGGATCGGCTTGTTGAGAGCGTCGTGCACAATCTTGTAACCCGTCGCCAAGTCGCCATCATGTTTCTTGACGTCAAGAACTTTTCGGGCGCGCAGGAGCGCGACGCCTCCGCCAACGACCACTCCTTCTTCCAACGCAGCCCGGGTCGCCTCATAGGCATCGGTGACGCGGTGTTTCTTCTCTTTCATTTCGACTTCGGTGGCGGCCCCAACCGAAACCACGGCGACCCCGCCGGAGAGTTTTGCCAACCTCTCTTCCAGCTTCTCCTTGTCGTAGTCGGAGGTTATTTTCTCGATCTGCTTCTTGAGTGATTCCACTCGATCAGCGATTTCACCCTTCCTACCGTGCCCGCCGATGATGAGCGATTCTTCTTTGCCGGCGATGACTCGATCGGCCGAACCAAGGTCTTCGACCGTCACCGAATCCAGCTTACGGCCGGTCTCTTCGGAAATGAAGTTGGCACCGGTCAGAACCGCGATGTCCTGCAGCATCTCCTTGCGGCGGTCGCCGAAGCCAGGAGCCTTGATGGCGATCACGTTGATCGTACCGCGGAGTTTGTTCACGATCAGGGTCGCCAGCGCCTCCCCGTCGATGTCGTCGGAGATAAAGACCAGGTCCTTGGAGACCTTCACGACCCCTTCCAGCAGCGGGAGCAGGTCGTTCATTGAGGACAGTTTGGCGTCGGTCACGAGGATGTGGGGATTCTCAACCACCGCCTCCAACCGTTCGGGATCGGTGATGAAATAGGGAGAGGCGTAGCCCTTGTCGAGAACCATACCGTCCTTGTACTCGACGCTCGTCTCCATCCCCTTGCCCTCCTCGACCGTCACCACCCCATCGTCGCCGACCTTTTCGAAGGCCTCGGCAATCATGGTACCGATGGTCTGGTCCTGGGCGCTGATGGTGGCGATCTGGGCTTTCTCCTCTTTGGTCTTGATCGGCTTCGCCATCTTTTTGACCTGGTCGACGACCAAGCTGGCGGCCTCTTCGATCCCACGCTTGAGGAGCATCGGATTCGCCCCGGCGGCGATCGCCTTCATTCCCTCGGTCACGATCTGCTGAGCGAGAAGAGTCGCGGTGGTGGTGCCGTCACCGGCAACGTCGTTGGTTTTGGAGGCGGCTTCCTGCACCAGCTGGGCGCCCATGTTTTCGAACGGGTCCTCGAGTTCAATTTCTTTCGCGACGGTCACGCCGTCGTGGACGACGTTGGGCGCGCCCCACTTTTTATCGAGAGCGACATTCCGGCCCTTCGGTCCCAGGGTGGTCACAACTGCTCTCGCGAGTTTGTCGATCCCGACCTTCATTTTTTCGCGGGCTTCTTCCGCGTAAACGATCTGTTTTGCCATTATTCGATTACCGCCAGGATGTCATCCGCCGAAACCATCAGGTACTCTTTTCCTTCCATATCCTTGATCTCGTCCCCACCGTAACGCTTGTAGAGAACGTGGTCGCCGACTTTGATGTCGGGCTTTACCATCTCACCGTGGTCGCTCTTGCCGGGACCGACCGCAACGACCTTCCCCTCCTGGGGTTTTTCCTTGGCGGTGTCGGGAATCACGATCCCGGACGGAAGCTGCTGCCCCCGTTCCATCGGTTCGATTAGAACGTTATCGAGTAAGGGTCGGATGCTGATTTTGGTCATCTTATGTATCTCTTGAAAAGACGCGATCTTAAAATCGCTAGCTTTTTAGCTACCGCTAAAAAGTGAAAGGCCCTCTCACAGGCAGGGCTTTGGGCAGGGGCCTACGCCATTGTAAGTGGACCCTCCCAACTTGTCAATAGGCATCCGAAGCAAAGCGAGGCGCCTATTTGTTCACACTTTGACGTGAAACAAGGGTTTATAACTAAT
>DATDSA010000041.1:0-4175 GCA_035291485.1 Patescibacteria group bacterium
GACCGCTGAGAGATCCGAAAGGGGCAAGGCCTCTGCGGTTTTCCCTAGCCACACTCTAGTCATCAATCTAAAAAGAAAAGCAAAGCGCACAAACACAAAACGCCCACGCGCTTATCGGGAAAAAATATTCACTTAACGAGGTTAATCTAACAAGTCTCGATCTCAAAGTCAATAGGCACCCGAATGAAACGAGGCGCCTATTTGTTCATCGCAGCCGCGTGAAACAATTGTGTTAAGAGAACGAGTTGCGCGAGTACCTTTACTTCAAGCAGGATTTGTTAGCGTTGTGCTCCGCCGCGGTTTTGGCGTAGCGGATTTTTCCATCCTTGCAGTGGAGATAGAACCAGTAGGAAGATTTTCGGTAGTTTACGACCGCCGAGAGCGTATCGAGCCCGGGATTGGCGATCGACGCCGGTGGAATCCCGAGGTGGGTGTAGGTGTTGTAAAGTGAGTTGATTTTTTTACCAGCAACGATCTTGGATTCTTTGGTCGTCCACCATGACCCGGTGTCTTCTTGGTATCCCAGTAGATACTGGATCGTGGCGTCAATCCCTAAATACCATCCGGATTTCCAGCGCTTAATCATAATTCCGGCAATCGTTTCCAGCTCCTCCTGGTTCCCGACGCTTTCCCTTTCCAAAAGAGAGGCCAGGATGACAATCTGCTTCTTTGTGAGACCGCTTTTCGACTGGAGCGGCAGGACTGTTTCTTGATATTTCTTTTCAAAGTTTTGATTGAGGAGCGCCACCAAGGCCGGGGCACCGATGTCGATCGGTACAATGTAGGTATCGGGGAAAAGATATCCTTCCAAATCCTCGGTCGCAACTAAGAATTGGGTCGAAAAATCTTCATCGTCCACGGCCAGATTTGCCAGCGAGTAGCGCAGATACTCTTCCCGTCGCCAGCCCTCCAAGAAGGTCAAGCGGACATCAAAAGTACCGTGCTGCAGCAGCTCCACCACTTGAACCGGCGTGAGCGCCAGAGGAATATCGTACCGTCCGGCTTGAATTTTAGAAGTAAGATTTTTGAAGCGGACATAGGAGACGAAAAGAAAAGAGTTCATCACCCCCGCCGCCTGCAGTTTGCTACCGATCTCTTGGACCGATTCTCCTGAAGAAATCAGGACCTCGACTTTGCCGAAGGCCGCAATGGGCTGATTCAACTTCCAAATAACAAATCCCCCCGCCGCCAAAACCAAGACCGCCAAAACCAGGAGAACCAAAATAATCTTAAGCCGCATGTCTTCTAAGTTTAAGATAATCTTCGGCCGCACGCAAAACCAAACCAAGCGGAGCGTCCGACAGGCACGCGTTAATCTCGCCGCTCCAATGATCGTTCCCAAACCCCGATAACTAAAAGGGTAACCAAAGTAAACCCCGCCG
This sequence comes from Patescibacteria group bacterium, assembly GCA_035291485.1. GTDB lineage: Bacteria > Patescibacteriota > WWE3 > 9FT-COMBO-53-11 > 9FT-COMBO-53-11 > 9FT-COMBO-53-11. The sequence goes on from DATDSA010000041.1 coordinate 1,383, forward strand.
CCACCGCCGCTAAAAGGTACTCCCCCAGGCCCATGGCCATTCCCATCGCCGCGGTGATCCAGAGAGAGGCGGCCGTGGTTACCCCTCTGACCTGCCCGCCGGCGGAGATGATTACCCCCGCCCCGACAAAACCTATTCCGATTACGATTTGGGAAGCAATTCGAGTTGGGTCCGCCGCCCCATCACCAAAAGCCGAACTCAGAGAAAGGATCGTAAAAAGAGCCGAGGCCAGTGAGACCAGCATGTGGGTGCGCAGCCCGGCCGGTTTTCGGCTGATTTCCCTCTCCAAACCGATCAGGAAACCGATCAGAAGAGAACCGCCCAGCCTCAGGATTTCTTCCCAGGGAGAAAGCATTACAAAGGTAGAATAACAGACTTAGGATTGGCTCGGATTTTCGTCCAGGAACTCCTGCAAAAGCAGCGCGGCGGCCTGGGCATCCAGGTTCCGGCGGGACCCTTTTGGCTTCCCCGCTTCGATGGACTTTTGAAGGACCTGGCGGCTGGTCAAAACCTCCGAACGCAGTACTACCGGCACGCCCAGTTCTCTCTTAATCCGTTTGCCCCAATCTCCCACCCTCTCCTCGAACTTGCCCTCCGGCAATCCCAACACTACCCTCTCCACCCTTTCGTCCCGAGCAACTCTTATCAATTCCGAAAACGAGCCAACCGTTCCCAGAGGTTCAGCGAGATTTCCCCGGGCAATCGCCACCCCAATTCTTTTCTCACCCCAATCCACTCCTAAAATAATCATGAGTACATTGTATCGGTTCGGTTAGGAAAGGCCAAAAAAAATCCTCCGTTTTGTTAGAACGGAGGTTTGGAGACGGGAATCGCGAAATCATGCGCCTGCGTCAAACTGGACACAAGCTTGTAGTTGATGGCCTGGCCGAATTGAAAAAGCTTCCGCGCCAACGCACACTCGTTGCCATGTTCTGGACAGGCTTGCTCCAGAGCTAGCCGGTGGCCGTCTTTGTTCTGGACGAATTCACCGTAAGCCCGAGTGAAGCACGGATCGATAGCGATGGCGCTTGCTTCCATCCAATCAACCCTCAGAATGAAAACCCAGCGCTGGCCCCTCTTGGCAAACTTGACCGCGCGCCGGATCTTCGATGGAGTGAACGCGTGGCTGTCCGTGACGTCCACTCGCAGACACCAACTGTTGCGGAAAAGAAGAAGATCGGTTCCGCGATTCTGGTCCAACGCCATATCGGCCGGAACAACTCCGAAACGTCCACCCTCTCGATTGGCTAGTCCCGCCCGGTAAGCGAGGGCAAAAATCGTGGCCTGCTCGGCGAGATTTCTATCGCCCCACTGGTGCTGAGCCACATCTTTTCTCCTTCCCGAACCAGCGTTTATCCTACCACGCCGGTGCAAGTATTTCCTTAATTCTACCTCAACATCAACTATAGGTCAAGGGCTGGGGTTATGTTAGGATAGGGATTGTGGATTCTCCTCGAAATATCCTGCGCGCTATCAAATCAGCCAAGAGCATACTGGTCCCGCTTCACCTCCGGCCGGACGGTGATTCCGTCGGTTCGGCCCTGGGCTGCTACCACTTCCTCCGTGGGATTGGGAAAAAAGTGGTGCTGGTGAGTGCCGATCCAATTCCGGAATCTTTTGGATTTATCACCGGCGTAAAGCGCGTCCGCATCGGCGATCCATCCCAAATCGATCTCTCCCGCTTTGATCTCCTCCTCTTCCTCGACCATGCCGAGGCAGGAAGACTAAGTCGCCGGGAAGATTTTTCTCTTCCCTCCCAAATGATCGTGGTCAATATCGACCATCACATTACCAATCCCAACTTTGGGGATTTGAACTACGTTGATCCCGCCTCGCCCTCCACCGCCGAGATCCTTTTTGATCTTCTTCGCCGTTGGAAAGCCAAAATCACTCCGACGATCGCCGATTGCCTGCTCACCGGAATTTATACCGATACCGGCGGCTTCCTCTACTCTTCCACGATTCCCTCCACCTTCACCAAAACCTCCCAACTCATTCGTCTCGGTGCTGATCGGGAAAAGATAGTCGAGAATTCTTTCCGGAGTTGGCCGCCCAAAACGCTGGCAATTTGGTCTCTGATCCTGACTAATTCCCGCCGCAGCGGCAGATTGCTCTACTCCTATCTCCCCCTCAAGGAGATCCAAAGATTGAAGATCAAGCTTGATGAACTCTCCCCCGCTCGAAGTTTCGCCACCAACAATCTTCTCTTGGCCATGAAAGGAATAAAGGTCGCGGCGATGTTCACAGAGGAAAAACCCCGTCTGATCAGGGTATCGCTACGCTCGAAAGCCGGATTCAACATCGCCAACATTGCCAAAGATATGGGTGGGGGCGGGCACGTTAACGCTGCGGCCTTCGACCACCGCCGGCCACTCAAGGAGACAATCTCCAAAACGGTTAAACTATTACAAAGAGTAGTGGCATAACCATGGACGGCCGGAGAAACGACCTAACATTTTGAAGAAACAAAATGAAAACCCGCGACAAATTTTCGCCGTACTCCCTGCATCTCTATGACGCCGAGTGCGCCAAGCAGTATTACTTTGAGTATCTCGACGCCTACACCAGCGACTTTCGCAACAAGCCCAAACTAAAACAGATCCTCGTCGAAGACGGGCGAAGCAAAGACCTCGTCTTTGGGGATGTGATCCACCGAACGCTCAACGATTTCTTCCACCTAAATCCAGGGGAAAGAACCGAACCGCGCTTGCTCGAAATCCTCAAGGAGACCTGGTCCGGACCGCGCGGCAAAGAACGTGGTTTTCCGGGTATCGAGGACGAGAGAAAGCACTA
>DATDSA010000042.1:0-4060 GCA_035291485.1 Patescibacteria group bacterium
GAGGTGGTTAACTCCGGCAGGGAGGTGCTCAAGGCGACCGCGAAAATCCCGAAGAGAATCATTGGCACGCCCAGAATTAGGGCGAGTTCCTCGCTGGCCATGACCATCAACTGGGCGCTGGCGACGAGAACCGCCAGCCCCGCCCCAAAGAAGGCCAGTTCCCTCCAGAGCGGCCTCTCGGTCCGGTGGTCGGTGGTGACCCGGTGGTACTCCCGGCTCTGGAAAATAAGGTTGTACATATAGAGGAAGAAGAACGCCAGTAGAACGAACCCTTCCGTTCGAGAGAGATGCTGGTCGAGAAGCATCACCAGGGGAGCAACCCCGATCAGGTCGGTAAAAATCATCTCCCGGTTTCGGACCTGGATTTGGACCCTGATCCCGCCGGCGATCAGCGCCGCCAATCCCAGAATAAGAGACATGTTGGCGATGTTGGAGCCGATGACGTTTCCTAAAGAGAGGTTGGGGTCGTTTTCGAGGGCGGCGATGATTCCGACGATCAGCTCCGGAATCGAAGTCGCCACCGCCATAATCACAAACCCCACCAAATACTCCGAAACCCGCAGTTTGACGGCGATGGCGGTGAGTTTGTCGATCAGAAAAACCGAAGAGCGGGCTAGGATGAGGGCGGCGGCGATTAAGACCAGCAGGTATGCTAGCACAAGCTATCTTATCTGTTATTTTTAGATTAATGCAATTCAAGCGGTTTACTATTCTCTGGGGTCCGGTGTTTCTCTGGGCGGGTTTGATTTTCTACCTTTCTTCAATTCCGAATCTGGCGGTGGGGGAGGGGGCCGTAGATTTCCTGACTCGCAAGCCGGCCCACATCATTGAGTACGCGCTTCTTTTCGGGTTGATTTGGCGGGCTCTGCAGGGAAGTCTAGCCATTACGGCGAGAACGCTCTATTTTTCCGCGGCGGTTTTTACCTTTCTCTACGCCGTCACCGACGAGATCCACCAGATGCTGATTCCCTCCCGGGAGGGGAAGATCTCTGACCTCGGCTTCGACCTGCTGGGGATCGCTCTGGGGGCGGCGGTCCTGCTCTACCGGCAACGCAAATTGCTAAAATAAATTAGGGTTTCCCTTGCGCCTCGGGTAATTATAGGATAGAATGATACTTGAGATGATCAGAAAGGTCGGCCACAATCTAGTCAAGTTTTGCGTCAAGAACGCCTGTTTTATTCTGCCGTACCCCGAACCGCGGGCGCGGGCCCGGTTTTTGAAAAATTTTGCCCTCTTCTTCTATGTTTTGGTACTCATTTTCTTTCAGGTTAATCTGTATCGTGTCTCCCCGAAAATTCTCGGATTTGCGACCAACATCACCACCACCGAACTCTATCAGTTGGTGAACCAGGAGCGGGCGAGCCGGGGTCTGCCGGCGCTGAAGCGGAACTCGAAGTTGGAGCAGGCGGCACTGAAGAAAGCTCAAGACATGTTTGCGAAGAACTACTGGGCCCACTACGCCCCGGACGGTTCCACCACCCCTTGGCAGTTCATCCTGGCGGCCGGGTACACTTACAAGTACGCCGGAGAGAACCTGGCGAAGGATTTTGATACCTCGACTTCGGTGATGTCGGCCTGGATGGCTTCGGCCGGCCACCGAGCGAATATCGTGAACACCAATTACCGGGACATGGGAATGGTGGCCATTGACGGTTCTCTGCTTGGAGAGCAGACCACGCTGGTGGTGCAGATGCTGGGTTCAACCCTGGGGGCGACGACCGCCTCTGCCCCGACCGGCGGCACGACCGGCCAGCCCACGGGTGGGACGGCGGGGGCGAAGGCGCCGACGCCGAAACCGTTGGCGGTGGTGGGACCGACCGAAGCCGGCGGTGAACCCTCCGCGTCCTGGGAATCGCAGGCGAAACTAACTCCTCTGGAACAGATCGTGCGCACCTTCAATCCGACCGCCTCGCCCAAGACGGTCCCGCTGGGATTTGGGGCGGTGCTTCTGGGACTATTCGCCCTGGACGAGGCCTACCTCATTCGCGGCGGCTTTACCAAGGGAGACCTCAAGCGAACAGCGGAGAACGTGGGACATATGCTAATTTTGGGGTTGCTGATGGTGGTGGTTTGGTTGGCGAGAACCGGGGGAGTCATTTAAAAATGGTGGATTCAAAGCTCAAAATTCAAAACTGGGGAATAATCGCCCATTTCCTAGCGCTGGCGGTTATCGCCGGTTCCTCGGTCTGGGCGTTCCTGCAGTTTGATGATTCGCCGATCCTCCAGCTCTATGTGGTGGTGGCGGCGGTGGTCGCCTACGATGCCTGGGGATTGTTCTACCACTACTTTCATCGCCAGCTCACCCTGGAGCTGGTGCTGGAGTATCTCCTGGTGGGCGCGTTGGTTATTATCCTCTTCTTCTGGACTCTTTTCTCTTAAAGATCTCGCTCCTTCTTGTGATATTCTTTTCTCCTTAGCGTTTAACTAAGTAATGGCCAAAAAGATCGTGGTTTTGGGCGGCGGAACGGGAACATTTGCCGTTCTGTCCGGCCTCAAAAAATACCCCCTGGATGTAACCGCGATCGTGACGATGGCGGACTCCGGAGGTTCGGCCCGCAAAGAGCGGGATGAATTTGGCATGCTACCGGTTTCCGATGTCCGCAAGGCGCTGCTGGCGCTCTCGCCGGAGGACGGCGACGGGGGGTTTCTGCGGGACCTCTTTAACTACCGCTTTTCCGAGGGAGTGGGGGTAGAGGGAACCACTTTCGGAAACCTTTTTCTGGTGGCGCTCACCAACACTCTGGGATCGCAGGAGAAGGCGATCGAAGAAGCCGCTCGGATCCTGCAGGTCAAGGGACAGGTCCTGCCGGTGGCTTTGGAAGAGACCAATCTCGTGGCGGAGTACGACGAGGGAATAACGGTGGTGGGGGAGCACGGGATCGACGAACCGAGCCACGACGGCCGCTTGGCGATCCGGCGGATCTATCTCCTGCCGCAGGTATCGGCCAATCCCAAGGCGATCGCCGCCATCAAGGCGGCGGACGCCATCATCATCGGCCCGGGCGATCTCTACACCAGCCTCCTGCCGACCCTGCTAGTGAGCGGGGTGGCCGAATCGGTGCGTGATTCTAAATCATCCAAATTTTTTATCCTCAACCTAATGAGCCGCTACGGGCAGACCCACGGTTTCACCGCCTCCCGGCACGCTTCCGTCCTGGAGGAGCATCTGCAGGCCCAGCTGACGCACATCCTGGTGAACACCGCGGCGCTCCCTCTCGATGTTCTGCAGTACTACGCCACCTCGGAAAAATCTTTCCCGATCGAGAACGACCTGCCGGAGGACCGGTATTCACTGGTAACGGGAGATTTTCTCTCCGGCCGGACTTTTAAACCTGATCCCAGCGATAAGCTCAAACGGAGTCTCTTGCGGCACGATCCGGAAAAACTGGCAAAGGCGTTGGTTGAGATATTAGAAAAGTAAGCATTAATGGACGCTCCGACCATACGTCGGAGCTAGCATTTTTGCAAGCAAAAATGTGTGGAGTAATTGCATTCGTTTCGACAACTGAAAAACAAAACCCGGCCCAGTTTCTAGTGGATGCTCTCAAGCGGTTGGAGTATCGGGGCTACGACTCCTGGGGAGTGGCTTACGGCGGGGGTCCTGATGTGGCCAAAAAAACCGGGCGGATCTCCGGAATTAATTTTTCCGACAGCGAAGTTGAACCGGCTTTTGCCGGCCTGGGACATACCCGCTGGGCGACCCACGGGGGTGTGACCGACGCCAATGCTCATCCCCATCTGGACTGTACCGGCCAGATCGCCGTGGTTCACAACGGGATTGTTGAGAATTGGGAGGAGTTGAAAGAGGGATTAGTGGAGCGGGGCCACACTTTCCGCTCCGAAACCGATACCGAGGTGGTTTCCCACCTGATTGAGGAGAGAATTAACAGTGAACAATTATCAATTAACAAATTTGTCGAAGCAGTAAGGCAGGTTTTTAATCAGTTGGAAGGTCTGAATGCGATTGTTGTGTATTTACCGCAACTAAGAGCCATTGTAGGATTTAGGAATGGGTCGCCGATGATCGTCGGGGTGGGGGAGGGGGAGAGCTTTCTGGCC
>DATDSA010000043.1:0-4185 GCA_035291485.1 Patescibacteria group bacterium
GGCGAACTCTCTGGCGGAAGTTCTTGTCATCGCCGTAGGCAAAGATTTGCCCCCAGGTGAACTGGCCCCAGAACTCGCTATCGAGGATGTCCTCGAGCTTTCCTCCGGAATCCAAGTTTATGATCTGGAAATCGGGGTTGCCTCGCCTCCCGCTCCCGCGTTGGAAACGGAAGTGGGAGCCGCTTGTCGCCTGGGCCCAGACCTTAACCTTTCCGTCTTTGCGGGTGACAAAGACGCGATTTAGTCCCGGATTGATGCTGGAACCGCTGGGATCCACGTAGAGGATCTGGTTCTCGCCTAGAAGGAACTTGACCTCCTCGACGAGGTGCTTCCGTTTGGCCTTTCTCCGCCTCTTCATCTCCGAGCCCTTTTTTTCAGTTCCTCGATATAATCCAACGCATCCCCGAACCAGCGGTCCAGTCGGTCGTAGTCCCGGCGCGGCACCCAGTAGATGCCGAGATGGCCGAACAGCTTCTGGGGGTACCTTCGGAACCGGTCCTGAAACCTCCGAGCGGCGGCCAGACGGAATTTAGCCATATTTCTCCCTGTTCTCCACGATATTGATCTGCCGATCCAACTCTTCTAGGTAGGGTTTCGAAGAGATGGTTACTAGGACAAGCAAAAGATCAATGGCGCAGTTCAGGGAAGCCAGGGCCAGCCGGGTTTCCCGGTTCTTAACAAGCACCAGCTCTCTGTTGGCGGCCCGCGATAGGTCTTCGATCGCGCTTTTGACGCCATCGATCTGCGCCTTGATCAAACGGGGATCGGGATTGGGCAACACAGTCGTCTCCTCCGACGTTTCAGTCGGAGCCCCGAACCCTAAGGCGTCGGGGCTTTCTTGGGTGGATTTTCGTAAGCATAATAGCACGGGATTTAAACCGCTTCCTATGGTTGTCCGAAAAACAAAAAGCAGTGGGAGATAAACTCGCCACTGCTGTGGTGCGTTTAGAAGCCCGACATCATCCCGCCGAATTCCGCGATCCAACTTCCGCGATCACTCTCCAGATCGACGTGATAGCCGCAACACTGGCAGAGGGACCGGTCCTTGACGTTGAGCGTGTAGGTTTCCCCGCACTCGCAACGCATATCCTGAGCGACGTGCTGCAGGGTCATGGGCCGGCCGCAGTGCCATCCAAAGAGGTTGACCTTGAGCAGACCGAAGAGAGCGGTCGCCGGGATGACCTTCCGCTCTCCCACCTCCTGGAAGTTGTGGGTGTGGCTGAGATAGAACCCGTGCGGACACTGTTTGTGACCCATCTCGGCAATCCTCCTTTTAGGATGTCACACCTATTTTACTATAAGTTTACGGAAAATTCAAGAAAAATTGTAAACTCAGGTGAGATGAAGCGCCGATTTCTTTCTTTTTTCTTATCTCTGCTTCTGCTCATTCTTCTAGTCAAACCCGGGTTGGCGCAGGAGAGCTGGGCCACGCCCGTCATCGCAAGCTCAGACGTTGCGGACTGGGTGATCGAGAACTTCGATTCTGCTATCACGATTCCCCAGGACGGCAAGGTGCTGGTGGTGGAAACTATCATGGTGGATTTTGGCCTGACGGCCAAGCACGGCATCTTCCGGAGCATCCCGACCGAGGGGGTTCGGTTTGATCTGAAGAGCGTCAAGCAGGATGGAGTTAGAGCAGCCACGGACGTCTCTTCTTCCGGCGGAACAACCACGATTCGCATCGGCGATCCCGACCGCCTGATCTCCGGCCAACACCGCTACGAGATCTCCTACGAGATGGGAAAGGTGATCACCCGTTTCGGCGACCATGACGAGTTTTATTGGAACGTCACCGGCAGCGATTGGGAAGTGCCGATCCGAGGCGCCACGGCGACGGTGGTACTGGAGGGAGGGGTGGTCGATCGGGTTGTCTGCTTCACCGGTCTTCTGGGTTCACAGGAGGCAAACTGCACCGCTGGGATTAAGTCCGGCCGGGGCGCGTTCGCCACCACCCAGGCTCTCGCTGTTGGTGAGGGCTTCACCATCACCAGCTCTCTCCCCAAAGACCTGGTGGCGGAGCCGTTCTACCTGGACGACTTTCTCAAACCCTACTGGCTGATCCTCGGTTCTCTGTTCGCCGCCGTGTACGTGATCAGGCGGTGGTGGAAGCACGGACGGGATCTCTGGTACAAGAACAGCGTTGTCGACGATCGGAACGCCGCGGCGGGGGTCAAACCCCTCTTTGCCCATCAGACGGTGGTGGCGGAGTTTGATCCGCCGGATAAGCTGCGGCCTGGGGAGGTGGGAACGCTCGTGGACGAGAAAGTGGACCTGACCGATATCTCCGCGACGATCGTGGACCTGGCGGTGCGGGGGTACCTCAAGATCATCGAAGAGAAAAAGGGAAGAAAATCGGATTATCAATTCGAACAGAAAAAGAATTTTCTGGACGATCCCAAGCTCGGGGAGTGGGAGAAGGAGATCCTCCGCGGGATTTTTGGTAAGGACGGGCAGAGCACCGGCCGGGTGGCACTCACAGACCTTCAGGATAAGTTTTATACTCATTTGAAGGATATCCGGGAGAGCCTCTATGCGCATCTGACCGAGGCGGGGTATTTCCCCCTGCCTCCTGATAAAGCGGCGGAGAAGCAGATCGTGCGGGGGTTGGGATTGGTCCTGGTGGCCGGTCTGCTCTTCTATATCTTCACTAAGATGGAGCTGGCCTGGGTGCCGATCCCGGTGGCGGTTTTGGCGGCGCTGACCCTAATCACGGCCCACTTGATGCCGCGGAAAACGGCCCAGGGAACCGAGGCGGTGCGGCGGGCGAGCGGCTTCAAGCTCTTCATCTCGACCGGCCAAAAATACCAACAGCAGTTCAACGAGCGGGTCAACTACTTTGATGTTTTCCTGCCCTACGCGATGGTGTTCGGGGTGGTGGACAAGTGGGTCGGGGCTTTCAAATCGCTGGGGATCGTGCCGCCCCAGCCGACCTGGTACGTCGGCCCCGGGCCGTTCAACATCGGCGGTTTCTCCTCTTCGGTGAACGCGATGACCAGTTCCTTCGCTTCTACTCTGCCCTCCCAACCGGCTTCAAAAGGCGGCAGCGGGTTCGGCGGCGGTGGGTTTTCGGGAGGAGGATTTGGCGGCGGCGGCGGCGGGAGCTGGTAGGTTAAGCGGGTTGAAGCACTCCTTCGGGATTTTTGATTTGTTTGAGAGTTCCTTCCGTAAGATAATCGCGCATGTTCACCGCTTCGGCCCTTCGAGCCTCGACTTCTTCGGGGTTAACAGGGAGAGGATTGATGAAGACTGCTTCGGGATAATCCTTAACCCACTTTTGGACTTCTCCTTTGATGTCTTTTGGTGATTCGGCCCGGAAGAATTTGATCTGGGATTCTGTTATCTCCGATCCCTCACTGGGGAGTTTCTCGATATACTCTCTGGGCTTTTCGAGATACATTACGGTCCCTTCTTTAGGAGCTTCGCGAAACTCCATTTTGACGGGACGTCCGCCTATGGTGAACTCGGGAGGGATCTGGGCAACGCCCCGACCGCTGTCCCGGGCTTCCAGATTCCGTTCCGGCTTGGTTTCTTTTACCTCTGCTTCCTCGGATTTCCGGATTTTTTCCTCATCCTCCCGGCGCTGTTCTTCTGATTCAGCCTCCCCGGCTTTCCGTTCCTCCGCCCCGCGGACGATCATCTTTTCCGCCCACGCCTCTTCACCGGTCTTGCCGGCTTTGAACTCTTGGGCTTCCTTTTCGATGTCAGGAGCAACCATTGCTTCGCTCATACTAGCTCATTATACCGCCAATCTGTCAATCTTGCTATTCTAGAGTTGATGGCCAGTCCCGAGGGAGTTTCCTCCAAGTTTGATCTCCTCACGATCGGCGATTGCACGGTCGATATCTTCACTTTTCCGGAGAGAGCGGATGTCCACTGCCAACTGCACGGGGGTGAGAAGTGCGAGCTGTGCCTCTCGGCCGCCGACAAAGTTTCCAGCAAGGGTTTTGACCTCACCTTCGGCGGCAACGCCGCGAATGTGGCGGTGGGGGCATCCCGCCTGGGCCTGCGCACCGGCATCTATACCCACGTTGGCCGGGATCTTTTCGGGGGAGAGACTCTGGAGAATTTCAAGAAGGAGAAGGTCGATACCTCCCTGGTGGAGATGGATGAGGAACAGGCGACCAACGTCAATATCATCATTTCCAGCGGCGGAGAGCGGACCATCCTTACCGCCCATCAACCCCG
>DATDSA010000044.1:0-5458 GCA_035291485.1 Patescibacteria group bacterium
TATGCTTCTCACAATCCTCCTCGCCGCTTCCATCGCCTCGATCGTAGACCTCGGAGGTCTAGTCCTCTTCTGGGATTATGCCCGCTCCAAGCGGTTTATCTATCTGATCCTCTCTTTTGCGGCGGGAGTACTGCTGACGGCGTCTTTTCAGGAGATAATCCCCGAGGGTTTGGCGGAGGGGGCGAGCCTTCTCTGGGTGATGGCGGGGTTCGGCCTCTTTTTTGTGATCGAGAGGGGGATCATTATCCACCAGTGCCGGGATGAGAATTGCGATGTCCACGCCGGTTCCTACCTGATCGCGATCGGGGACACGATCCACGATTTCCTGGATGGGGTTACCATCGCCATCTCATTTTTGGTCTCCTGGCAGCTAGGAATTGTCTCAACTCTGGCGATCGTTCTCCACGAGATCCCGTCCGGTTTCGGTTCCTTCGCCGTGCTCCTGGCCGGAGTGGCCAGCCGGCGATTTCTCTGGATAGCCGTGGTCGCCTCCTCCGTCGCGGCCCCCTTGGGGGCCCTGACAACCTATCTCGTGCGGGACTGGCTCGACCCCTGGATGGGCCCGCTCCTTCTGGCGGTCGGCGGCGGGTTTATCTACATCGCGGCGGTGGATCTCATTCCCGAAACGCACCACGACACCTCCCGCATCCGTTCCGTTCTCCACCTCATTATTTTCGGATTGGGAATCCTCTCGATGTATCTCATCGACAGAATAATTTAGGGGAAGATAATGCCAGCCGATCTCAAGCAAAAATCTCAGCTCGGAAAGGCCGATTTTGTGATCATCGCCGCTTCGGTCTTGGGGATGGTAATTATGGCCTATCTCACCTATCTCAAATTCAATTCGGGCGGGCTATCTTTCTGCGACATCAGCGAATCGTTTTCCTGCTCCACGGTTAACCAGAGCACCTACGCTGATTTTTTCGGAATTCCGGTGTCCATCCTGGGGTTTCTCTACTTTGCCGGGGTGGGGGGGTTAACATTTAGCAAAAGCACTGAGAGGTCTTTTTACTCTTTGGTTTTTGGGGCCACGGTTGCCGCCCTGGTTTTTTCGCTCTATCTGAGCTACGTCGAGTTCTTTGTTCTCAAGACAATCTGCCTTCTTTGTGAGACTTCCAAGGTGCTGATGATGGTGATCGGTGCCGTTTCTCTCCTCAAGATGCGTCGGGCAAAGAAAGATTTGCCATTTTTAGTAAACTAGAACGTGTTTAAATTTTCTATTCTTTCGGCCTTCCGCCGCCGCCTGGTCGCCTTTTTAGCCATCATCGGTGTCGCCCTCGGTTCAGGATTGTTGATGACGCTGCTCTCCCTCTCGGCCGGGATCGAGTCCCGTTTTAACAACACCTTTCAGGAGGTGGCGGGGACGATTTCCGTCACCGCCGAGGGCGGCACGGCCATCGGCCGAATTATGGGGTCGGTGGGCGACCCGCTTCCCGATTCCTATGCCGTTCGGATCAAAAAGATCGAGGGAGTCGATCTGGCGGCCCCTTTCGTGACCGCCCAGGTCCGCTCGGAAAAGTTTGGGGCGATCGGGGCGTTTGGAGTGGGAATGACCGGGATTATCGAGGGCGAGGAGCTTTTCGAAAATCCCAACGAAAAGATCAAGGAGGGACGGTCTTTTTCGGGAGGAAACGAAGTAATCGCGGGGGCCCGCCTTCTGGAGAGCGCTCGCTTTGCCGACGTGGATATCAATGTCGGCGACACCTTCACCGCCCCCATCGGCAACACCCGCGAGATGGTGGAGCTCAAGCTCGTCGGCACCTACGAAACCGGTTCGGAAACGACCAATTACGGCCTCTTTGGTCCGGTAGCCCTGGTCCGTAAGCTGGCGGATATCGGCAAAAAACAGATCGGCGGGGTGGAGGTGCGAGTCGTTGATCCCCAGGCCGTCAACGAGGTCGCCCAGAGAATCGAAGCGGCCTTTGCCGAGGAAGACCCTCCCGTCAGCGCCAGCGTTCCCCAGGATCTATTTGCCTCCCTCTCCTCCTTTACCGATATGTTCGATATCTTCCTGTTGGCAATCGCTCTGGTCGCGGCGGCGGCCGGCGGAACGGCGGTGATGGTGGTGATGCTCCTGACCGTTTTCGAACGGCGGCGGGAGTTTGGCATCCTCAAAGCCGGGGGTTGGAGCAATTCCAACATCATCACTTCGGTGCTGGTTACTTCCCTAACCCTGGCCCTTCTGGGGGCGGGGGCGGGGATCCTGACAGGTTCGGGAGTGGTCCTAGCGATTCAGAGCATCCTGGAGAGTGTGACCGGCCGGGGGCTGGTGGCCTTTTCTCCGGAGATGTTTCTCTGGGCGGCGGGGATTGGGATTGTTACCGGCTTAATTGGGGGTCTTCTGCCGGCGATTTCGGCGGCGCGGGTTTCGCCGATCGAGACCCTGCGGGGCGAATAAAATGGAGAAAATTTTGAATTTGGAAAAAGTTACCAAAATCTACGGAACGGGAGAAACCAAGGTGGCGGCGCTGGATGGAGTCAGTCTGGATGTAGCACCCGGAGAGATGGTTTCGGTGGTGGGACACTCGGGGAGCGGCAAGACCACTCTGTTGAATATGATGGGAGCGCTGGACCGGCCGACCTCGGGGCGGATTTTTCTGGAGGGGGAGGAGATCAGCCGGATCCCAGAACACCAGCTCTACCGAGTACGCCGCGAGAAGATCGGCTTTATTTTCCAGAGCTTCCATCTCATCCCCACTCTGAACGCGCTCGAAAACGTGCTGGCCCCGACCCTCCCCCTGGGAGAGAGGCGATTCGAGGAACGGGCGCGGGAGCTGCTTAAATCGGTGGGATTGGCGAGCCGAATGATGCATCGTCCCTCCCAGCTCTCCGGAGGGGAGATGCAGCGCGTCGCCATCGCCCGGGCGCTCATTCACGAACCCAGGCTGATCCTGGCGGATGAGCCGACCGGAAATCTGGATTCCAAAACCGGAGAAGAGATCATCAACCTCCTCCTGCGCCTGAACAAGGAAAAGGGAGTGACACTGGTGATCGTGACCCACGAGCCAGATATCGCGAAAAGAGCCGACCGGACCATCAGCATCCGCGACGGCCGGATCGAACCGGCCTGAGATGGGTTGACTTTTTCCCAGCCCCCCTTATAGTTAGAACAGTCAAAAGATTGGAGATAGGAGGGTGCGATGCTGTCTGATCGGCGTTTCACGATTTATCGAACGACTCACCTCTCTCCCCGCCAGGGGACTCTGTTGGGTCTGATCTGGATTGCGGTTCAGCGGAACCGCGAGCTGGGCCGGGGAGCTTTCGTTGACGGCGGGTTGTTGAGAGATCTGATCACCACGGCGCAGGCTCGCAAGCTGATCAATCCTTTGGTCAACTTCGAGCTTCCTCGGTTTACACCCTTGGGGGCGGAGCTGAAGGAGTTGGCCCGGCAGGGATTCCTCCATCTCTCGGAGAACCCGGAGAGGATCGGCTTCCTGGGGACAACCATCTTCGATCTGCCCACGGCGATCTTCCGTCACATCCGCGTCAGCGGCTTCGCTGAGCTCGTGAAGGATCTCGCGGATCCGGACGAAGACAGGGTCCTGGATTCGACGAGAGGCTGGGACCCGACACCGGAGTGATTCCGTTCCAACCGCCTGATTGCCCCGGGCGGTTTCTTTTTGTTCTAGCAAAAAACTAGGTCGCCGCCGGCGGCCGTCCTTTCTTGCGTTAAAATGAACTGATGACCCGATTTAAAAATAAACCGATCCGAGTTGCCGTCGGCCTCTCCGGAGGGGTGGATTCGGCGGTGGCGGCGGCTCTACTGAAAAAGCAGGGATACGAAGTCATCGGGGTGCATCTTTTCTGCTACGACGAGGGGCCTTACTGCACCGCGCCGGAGGACCGCAAAATGGCGGTACGGGTGGCGGCCCACTTGAAAATTCCGATCCTGGTCTGGGATCTACATCGGCAATACCGCTCGAAGGTTATAAGATATTTTTTTGACGAGTACAAAGCCGGTCGGACCCCCAACCCTGACGTCGTCTGCAACCGCGAGATCAAGTTCGGGATTTTTATGGAAAAAGCCCTGCGAGACCTTAAGGTTGACTATGTCGCCACCGGCCATTACGCCCGCATCAAGGAGGATAAGGATGACTTCCACCTGCTGCGCGGAGTGGACGAGAGCAAGGACCAGAGTTACTTCCTCTACCAATTGTTCCAAAAACAGCTTGAACAAATTATGTTTCCAATTGGCGGCTACACCAAGAAGGAAGTGAGAAAAATCGCCCAGGAGCTGAATATCCCTAACAAAACCCGCCCCGATAGCCAAGGGATTTGCTTCATTGGGCCGGTTCCGGTCGCAAAATTTCTGCGGGAACGGATTCCGGCGAAGACCGGTTCGGTCGTGAACTCCAAAGGTGATGTCATTGGCGAGCACGACGGGGTTTGGTTCTTCACCGAGGGCCAGCGGCACGGTTTTCGGCTTTTTAAGACGACTGGCCTGCCACTCTATGTGATTGGCAAGGACGTGAAGAAAAACACCCTGATGGTTGGCCGGGGCGGGGAGGCAAGAGTGACGCAATTTGAGATCGAAAAGCCCCACTGGATTGGTAAACTAGAGGATATTAAAAATGTGCGGATCCGCCACCTCGGTGAGATCCTGCCGGTCCGTCTGGTTGGACCAAAGGTCACCCTCAAAGAGCCTATCTTTGGAGTGGCGCCTGGTCAGTCCGCCGTTTTCTATCGGGGAAGTGAGGTTCTGGGTGGGGGAGTAATCCTCAAGATTGGTGTCCTGTAGTCGGATGGTAACGTTATCCCCGATACACCACTGTATCGGTGATTTGTTTCAGTAATATCTGTTAGGTAAAATTTTTCAGTTTCAAATTTCCGATTTGATGGATTTTGAAAAAATTTTATTTTTGTATCCCCTTTAGTGGTTATTTG
This sequence comes from Patescibacteria group bacterium, assembly GCA_035291485.1. Lineage (GTDB taxonomy): Bacteria > Patescibacteriota > WWE3 > 9FT-COMBO-53-11 > 9FT-COMBO-53-11 > 9FT-COMBO-53-11. The sequence goes on from DATDSA010000044.1 coordinate 4,885, forward strand.
GGATTTATTTTGGGCTCATTTTGAAAAATAGCAGTGTCGGGAATCGATTTGCCAAATTTTGAGCCGATTTTGGCCCTCCTCAATCCAGTAAAAATCGGCTTTGGCGGGAAACGGTCGGAGAGCGAACTTTTCCGATCAGGAGGGACGCTGGGACCGCTTGACTTTTGGTGCCGGCCAAGTTAGAGTGGGGGCGTATGCGGGAATAAGAAACAATTTCTTGTTAAACCCTTTTTGGGCCCCGCATGGGGTCTTTTCAATGCCCCGGTGCCCTTTGACATCAAAATATTTCCTGAACAATTCCAGTCCCGACGACCTATCCGGTGTCGGGAGAGCAAGAGCAAGGAAGGAACTTCAAGCGCGAATGCGCTAGCACGTAGTGCGTAGCATGTAGCAAGTAGTCAAAAACTACGAGCCACGAGCTACAAGCTATTTGCTTTTTTGAGAGTTTGATCCTGGCTCAGGATGAACGCTGGCGGCGTGCCTAAGGTATGCAAGTCGAACGCGCTCCGCAAGGAGTGGCGTGGCGGACGGGTGAGTAACGCGTGGGAATCTACCTCCAAGTCAGTGATAACCC
>DATDSA010000045.1:0-18337 GCA_035291485.1 Patescibacteria group bacterium
GCAGGTGCCGATCTCGTTCCCCAGGTCGAGGTAGTAACTTCCCGATTGGCCTTCCAGAGTATCGGCGTCTCCTCCGGTGGCGGTTCCGCCACCTCCCGTCACCCCGGTGGTGGTGCCGGTAACGGTCAGATTCTCGACGTTCAAAGAGGTAACGCTGATATTGCCAGAATTGACGCTATTAAAGGAAGCATCCCCGGTGGGGGAGATGAAGTAATCATCGCCATTTCCAAAGAAAACCGTTCCTAAGAAGCGGGCGGTGTTGAGAATAGCATCCTCGGCAACGTTCAGAGATTTTGTGAAGAGAACCCCGATATCGACCGGAAACCTGAAACCCAGCCGCAGCTCTCCGGACTCTCCTGTCTTGTACTCTAGCGCATCATTGACATCCACGATCGGGTTGGCTGGCCCAGGAGAAAAAGCCCGTTCCAATCGCATTTTGGTCAGAAGTGGAATGGAGGAAAAGAAGATATATCCGGTGAGAAGGAAGGTTAGCGCAAGGGCGAGATGAAAGTAAGGACGAGAACGGCGGGGGCGGTAATTTTCAATTTGGCGAATGGGAATTAACGGCGGTGGGGGAGGGGTCACCGGATCGGGCTTAGGAGGAAGCGGGGGAAGCGCTTCAACTTCGGTATTTAAGCGCTGGTCTGTCTCTTTACGGAATGATTGAAGGATATTTTGGATGTCGTCGGGAGAGAAGCGGCGGTCGCCGCCGGGAGTGCGGGCGGGGGTAAGCCGGCCCTCGTCTTCCCAACGGCGGAGAGTAGTTGGTGACACCCCTAAAATTCGAGAGGCTTCAGTAATCGAATACGGGTTTTGGTTAGGCAGTTCGTTATTCACTTAGGCAGGTCGAAACCAATCTTGCTGTATTTCCCCTAGCTAAGGGATTTGGCAAGTTTGGATGGCTACTTGAAAGTTAGCAAATTTAGCATCAGTGTGTCAAGGATGAATGATTGGGGCTTGGTACCTCTATGCTATTATCGCCGAAGATGAAGTTGGTAATCGTGGAATCCCCGACAAAAGCCAAAACTCTCCAGAAGTTCCTGGGGGAGGGGTATGAAGTGCTCTCCTCCAAAGGACACCTGGTGGACCTCCCCAAAAAGAACCTAGGGGTGGATGTGGAGCACGATTTTACTCCAGAGTACGACCAGGTCCCCGGCAAAAAGGAGGTCATCACGGAGCTGAAAAAGGCGGCGGCCAAAGCCGAGGAGATTTTTCTCGCCACTGACCCTGATCGGGAAGGAGAAGCCATCGCTTGGCACATCAAGGAGTTGGTCGGGGATCACAAAAAAACCAAACGGGTCGCTTTCCATGAAATTACAGAAGAAGCGGTGAAGGAGTCGTTCCTTGCGCCGCGGGAGATCGATCAGCAGCTTGTGGATTCCCAACAGGCCCGGCGGGTTTTGGATCGGTTGGTGGGCTACAAACTTTCCCCTCTCCTCTGGAAGAAGGTGCGGTACGGTCTTTCGGCGGGTCGAGTGCAATCGGTAGCGGTCCGGTTGGTGGTGGACCGAGAGAAAGAGCGCCAAGCCTTTCACCCCGAAGAATACTGGGAAATCCTTGCTAAATTGAGCGACAGTGGGGATTTCGAAGCGAAACTTCTCGAAAAAGATGGGGTAAAGCTTGCGATTGGCAGCCAGGAGGATTCCGACCGGATCACCGCGGAGCTCAAAAAGGAGGAATACCGGGTTTCCCGAGTTGAAACGTCGGAGCGAAAACGCCATCCCTATCCGCCCTACACCACCTCCACTCTCCAGCAGGCCGGGGTGAATGTCTTGGGATTTTCGGGAAAGAGAACGATGCGCGCCGCTCAAGCGCTCTACGAAGCCGGTTTGATCACCTACCACCGAACCGATTCCACGATGATCGGAGAGAAAGCTCTCGAGCAGATCCGCAACTTTATCGGGAAGAATTACGGTAGCAATTACCTGCCGACGGATGCTATCAGGTACAAAACCAAAGTGCGGTTGGCCCAAGAGGCCCACGAGGCGGTCCGCCCTACCAGGGTGGAAGTAACAAGTGACAAGTTACAAGTAACAAGTGGGGACGAACTCAAGGTATACGAATTGATTTGGCGGCAAACGGTCGCTTCCCAGATGCGGCCGGCGGTTTACGAACAGGTATCAGCCGATATTCAGACCGGTTCCTATCTTTTCCGAGCGACCGGTTCAAAGCTGATCTTCGACGGTTGGGAGAAACTGAACATGGGTGAAGAAGCGCGTTCCCTGCCGGAATTAAAGGAGGGGGAGAAGCTGAAACTGCTAGAAATAGTTCCATCGCAACACTTCACCGAACCACCGGCGCGCTACACCGAGGCCACTCTCATCAAAAAGCTGGAGGAGGAAGGAATTGGCCGGCCCTCTACCTACGCGCCGATTATTTCGACGATTCAGGACCGTGGTTACGTTTCCAAGGAGGGGCGGGCGCTCAAGCCGGAGGACGCGGGGGTGATCGTCAATGACAAAATCCTGGTTCCCTACTTCACCGACGTGGTTGATCTCTCTTTCACCGCCAAAATGGAAGAGGGTTTTGACGAGATCGCCCGCGGCGAAAAGAATTGGGTGGAGCTGATCCGGGGGTTCTACGGGCCCTTTGCCCAAGAGCTGGAGAAAGCGGAGGAGAGTATTGATAAATCCTCGATGACCACCATCGCCGAAACTGAAGAGAAGTGCCCCGACTCCGGCCACCCGTTGGTGATTAAGCTCGGCCGCTACGGCCGGTTCTACTCCTGCACCGGGTTCCCGGAATGCAAGTACGCCCGGCCCTACATCGAAAAGATCGGCATGACCTGTCCGGATTGCAAGCAGGGTGATGTCATCATCAAGCGCACCCGCCGGGGCAAGAACTTCTACGGTTGCAGTAGATACCCAGAGTGTAAATGGGCTTCTTGGAAGGACCCCAGGGAGCAAAAAACGAATTAGGATTGCAAGTGCGTTCTTTCGCTCCGCTCAAGTTGCACTAATTACTCGCTAACGCTGCGTCATTAGTTCGCCAGCTGGAAGGACCACCGTGAGATTAAATCAGAAACCCTAAACCCTAAACCCTGTTCTCGCCGTGTTATCATAAAGAAAATTTTCCTTAAGGAGGAGAGAAATGGCTCGTGCTCAAGTCACCAACAAGGTTCGCGGTCAGCACCGCTGCCCGGATTGCGCGGAATGATGCACGACACTCGAAAACGGGAGAGAAAGGAGTAGCGGTGTGACGACCCAGGACGTGATTCTAGCGGTTAGGGCCGTGATTGCTCTACCGGATGAGCGGATCCTCTTCATCCAGCGGTCCGATGGTTCCCACCGCAATCCCGGTCTCTGGGAGGTTCCTGGGGGAGGGATCGCGAGCGGTGAACCGATCGATGTTGCGCTCAAGCGCGAGATCAGGGAAGAGACCGGTATCCTGGTTTCTCCCTCCCACTCCAAGCCCCTGATATTCGTCAGCCCGGTAGAAAAGAACGTCCGCTACGTGGAGCTTATCTTCCGTTGTCCACCGGTGCAGGATGAGAACATTCAACTCTCCAGCGAGCACCAGGCTTTTCGTTGGTTGAAGGTGGAAGATACCCTCGGTCTGCCGCTGACCCCGACGGCCCGCGAGCTCGTGGAATTTCTTCTATAGTGATGATGACAGTGGACGGCCGCCTACAGCGACCTAGCATTTTCCGAGGAGACAGAAAATGAGAAAACTAGAAGACCGCCTCTTTGATGAGATCCTGACCCTGATCAAGGTCAATCAGGGTTCCGGCAAACTGATCAACATCGACGCGCTGGACGGGGCGGGTAACTCCACCCAGGCCAAACTCTTGGCGGACTATCTCTGGAGTCCGAGAGGTATTGCGACGGTGTTGACACGTGAGCCGACGGACGAGGGGGAATATGGGAAGGCGATCCGGCGGGTCCTGCAGAAAGAACGGACCCTGCTGCCGCTTCCTCTCCAGCAGCTGTTCTGTGTCGACCGGGGCGATCACCTCGATCGGCAGATCCTGCCGGCTCTGGAGCGGGGAGACTGGGTGGTCACGGCTCGCTACGCTCTCTCCACCCTGGCCTTCGGGATCGCCAACGATATCCCGGCCTGGCTGCTGCTGGGGATGAACGCCTACTACCCCTGGCCGAACCTCAACATCGTGCTGATACTGCCGGTGGAGGAGTGCCTGCGGCGGATCGACGCCCGCAACCGGCGCCGGAGTGACCAGCGGGAACTCTTCGAGACCCAAGCGGTGCTGATGCGAACGCTCGTCGCCTACCAGCAGCTGGCGAAGAAGCTTCCCAACATTGTCTTTGTGGACGGAGCGGGGACGGAAGAGGAAGTCGCCGTCCGCGTTCGGAATGTTGTCGAGAAGAAGCTATTGCCCTGAACACCCCGTTCAGGGCATTTTTTTAATAAAAAATTAGATTCGGCATACCCGATTGACCTAACTAAAGGCGAATTTAACATAGTATACTATGACTATCAAAATAGTTCTCAAAATATCTCTTGCTAGACTTAGAGCAGTGTTAATCAACGGTAAGAAAATTGCGGCCCAGATCGAAGCGCGTTTAGCCAAGGAAATCCGAACCCGAAAGGTTCGGCCCCATCTGGCGGTGGTTTTGGTCGGGAACAATCCCGCTTCCCGAGTCTACGTTGGGAAAAAGGGAGAAGCGGCGGGGCGCGTCGGTATCGACTTTTCTCTTCATGAACTCTCTCAACCTTCTCTTGGAGAAATTTTAATCCTAATTGATCGGTTGAATACGGATCGAAAAGTAACCGGGATTATTGTCCAGCTTCCCCTTCCCAAAAACCTTGACGAAGAGTTGATTATTAACCACATTTCTCCAGATAAAGACGTGGATGGGTTGAACCCTTTCAGCCGTTTTACCCCGGCGACGGCGGGGGCGGTTTTGGAGGTTCTGCATCGTCAGAGAATCAAGATCGCCGGGGCCCGGGCGGTGGTCGTCGGGCGGGGCAAGGTCGCCGGCCGGCCGATCGCTCTGGCGCTCTTGGCGAACGACGCGACCGTTACGATCGCTCACTCCAAAACCAGAGACCTGGTGGAGATAACAAAACAGGCCGACATTCTGGTTTCGGCGGTGGGCCGGCCGGGGATGATCAAACCGGTGATGGTTAAAAAGGGTGCGGCGGTGGTTGACGTCGGAATTTCACGTGTTGACGGCAAGCTTCGGGGTGACGTTGATCCGGCGGTGGAGAAGAAAGCGCGCTTCCTTACTCCCGTTCCCGGCGGAATTGGCCCGCTGACGGTCGTAAAACTTTTGGAAAACGTCTTCCTATCTTGGAAATCTCAGAACACACGCTAGTCTATATCAAAAGAGACTTACGCGGACGGATATCGTATAATCTGGTCGTCTTAATAACTCTTCTCAGTTGATAAGGAGGAAGGAGATGGGACGTCGCCGCCGCACCGGGCTTATTGTCTTTACGGGTTGCATGTTCGCCGGTAAAACTGACCGGCTGATCCACGAGCTGGAGGTGCGGGTCAACCACGCCCACCAGAAGGTGCAGGTTTTTTCGCCGGCGATTGATACCAGGACTGGATTGGGAAATATCATTGCCAAAGACGGCTACCGCCATTCTTTCCCGGCCCAAACGATTGCCAAAGCTGCCGATATTCTGGATCTCGTCGCGGAAGATACCGACTTAGTGGCGGTCGACGAGGCCCAGTTCTTGGACGCCGGTTTGGTTGAAGTCTGCCGAAGGCTGATGCGCCATCATGAGGTCTTCGTGGCGGGATTGGATACCGATTTCCGGGGCGAACCGTTCGGGCCGATGCCGGAAATTCTCGCGATCGCCCTGCGGGTGGAGAAACTGGCGGCGATCTGCGTTATCTGCGGCGAGGATGCCCATTGCACTCAGCGATTGGTGAACGGTCTGCCGGCGCACTATCACGATCCGATCGTTCTGCCCGGCGGCACCGCGGAAGGATACGAGGCCCGTTGCTTGCTGCACCATCGGGTTGAGAGAGACTAAACTCGATCACCTCCCCCAGACGAAAGTTTGGGGTTTTTCCCTTTTTGGGTTATGATTTAGAAAACCGAAATAAAGAGGAGGATAGGGAGATGCGTAGAGTCGAACCGAAAGTGTTCCTGGTCGGAGAGACCCGCGTTGTGGAAGAAGGCTTGCAGGCCTATCTCGAGCACGTCGGTGTTCCGGATTGGAAAACGGATGCACCCTCCGATGCGGAAAAGCTGATCGAGGTGATGGGCCGGCTCTGCTATCGAAGCTTCGAGCCGGGTTTGAACCTCAACGTCACCAAGGTTCGGGAGGGAAGCGCGGCCTACCTTGGGAACATCCTCAAGGTCGCCCACGGCTCGGTGATCGAGCACCCGGTGGTGAACTTCATCTTCGCCGATGTTTCGCGGGTTTTCACCCACGAACTAGTGCGGCACCGGGCGGGAGTGGCGATCTCCCAAGAGAGTCTGCGGTTCGTTCGCTTGGACAGCCTTGGTCAGTGGCTGCCAACGGTGATTCGCGAAGATGAAAAGGCGATGGAGATCTTTGCCCAGACCTTTGAGCATTTGGAACACCTCCAGCATGTACTCGCGGAGCACTTCCACCTCGACGACCCCGGGACACCTTTCCACCGCAAGAAGATTATCACCTCCGCAATGCGCCGAATCGCTCCGGATGGTTTGGCCACGACCATCGGTTGGTCCGCCAATCCCCGCACCCTTCGTTGGGTGTTGGAGATGCGAACCGATCCCTCCGCCGAGGAGGAGATCCGTCTGGTCTTCGGCAAGGTGGGAGAGATCCTGGTGGCCCGCTACCCCAATCTCTTCGGCGATTTCACGGTTGAGATGGTAGAGGGTTTACCTTGCTACCGTCCGGCTCACCGCAAGGTCTAGAGGTGATAATCTCGCTGGTGATTTTCATGGACCGCAATCAGACCTCCGGTCGGACCAAGATGTCGGCAGCGGTCGGATTTCCCGCCGCGGTGAGGTGGTTCCTCGAAACCATCGCCGACAGGCCGGTGGTGCTGGGACGCAAAACTCGTGATAGCCTTCCCGGTTCTCTCCCTGGCCGGCTCAACGTGGTACTGACGCGGAACCGGGGGTACGAGGCCAAGGGTTGCCTGATGCTCCACTCCGTCGAGGGCGTCTTGGAGGTTCTGGCGGGGTACGAGGAGGTGATGGTAATTGGTGGCGGGAATACTCTTAGGCAGTTTTTCCCTTACGCTTCCAGGGTTCACCTCGCTGTGGTAGGTCATCGGTTCACGGATGATTTCTACTCTCCTCCGAGGTACTGGTCCAAAAACTGGCGGATCGGGGATAGGAAAGAGATTCGTCGCGGAAACGGTGTTCCCTCCGATCTGACTTTTCTTGTTCTGGAACGGATTAATTTGGCTCCTTCCTAGCCTCGTCTCGCCTTAGGCGAACGGGGCTTTTTTCTTGACTAATCGAGGTTTGTTGTTATTATCCTTTTGAAAACTCTTTCTAGAGGAGGGAGAACTTGAAGAAGTCGATCTTCGCTCCGTGGCTGGTTCGGTTCTACAACTGGTACCACGAGGACCGGCGGAGGCGGCGGCAGGAGGACCTCTGCCATTTCGGGCGGGTGGTCTTCTTCTGGGCCCCGCTCTACTGGTTCTTCGAACGGCGGATTTTCGGATGGGTTCGGCCTTGGCTGATCGTTTCCTCGGCCGCGCTCCTCACCTTCTACGCCGTTCTCTTCGCGGCCGCGCCGCAGGCGATGGGGATCGTGACTCTCTACATCTTGGCAATCGGGGTGGGGGCGGGTGCGATTTTCGCCGTCGCCGTCCCGTTGCTGCAGTCTCTGGACCACGGCCGATTGAACAGGTTTCTCTTTTGGCCGGAAGATCACCTGGTGCAGGTTTGGATGTTCCTGGCGGTCGGCGCCTTCGCGCTCCTTTCCTACTTCGCCGCGTATTACATCGTCACGATCGTGGTTTATCTTCTGGGATTGGCGACGGTGATCGGGGGAGGCACGGGAGTTCTCGTGCTGGCTAGCCACATTCTCATTCTGATCGGCCGTATCCTCATTTCGGCGATCAAGAGAGTGTTCGCATTCTTGGCGCGGATTCTGCCCCCACTGCCATCGGTTGAGATCCGTTTTTCAGCGCCGGTGTCGAACGCCCTCGAAAACGTCGCCGGGGTGTTCTCGCTGGGCTGGAACTGGCTCTTGACACTCAAGCGCCGAACGATCTGCCCGTGGGTCACTTTCAAGGACGGGGTGATCGAGTTCGAGTTCGCGCCCGAGCCGGCCGAGTTGCAGCGGGCGACGAAGATGGTGGTCTTCCTGGGTGCCAAGGCTCAGGAAGTAACATCCGCCAAGCCAAAGCCCAAGCCCAAGCGGAAGAAGCGGGCCGGACCGAAGCGCAGGCGCCGATCAAAGAGGTAGAAAGGAGACGGCCTTGGACAGAGGGAAAATCCTGAGGATCGCCGGGTACTTCCTACTCACGGTCGGGTTTCTGGTTTTCGTCGTCGGTCTGTGCCAGGTCTTACCGTCCATCAGGATCGACGGTGTTTTCACCGATCCCAGCGGTTCGACCGAGGACCAGGGACAGATTGACTACTCGCTGCCCGACACGGACTACGGCGGAGGTTGGGACGCCACGGACGGGTGGGACTGGGGGACCGATTCCGGCTCCTGGGACTCCGGCGGTTGGGACTCCGGCAGTTCGGATTCCGGCTCTTGGGATTCCGGAGGCTGGGATTCTGGTTCCTGGGACTCCGGCGGCTCAGATTCCGGCTCCTGGGATTCCGGTGGTTCGGATTCCGGTTCGTGGTGATGGCTTACAGCCCTGTTTTGCCTTTAGGCGAACGGGGCTTTTTCTTTTTTCCTCCCCTTTCCCCTGTGATAATATGGATGAGTCAAATGGCCGAGAAAAAGCCCAAAACAAAAAAGCAAGAAGCGAAAAGTGCGATTGTAAGATTGTTGATCCCCTCCCCTGAGCAGCTCCTGGAAGCCGGAGTGCATTTCGGACACCTCAAACGGCGCTGGTATCCCAAGATGGCGCCCTTCATCTACACTGAAAAAGAGGGCGTGCACGTCTTCGACCTCTATAAGACCCGGGACCAGCTCGCGTTGGCGGCGAAGTTTCTTCGGGAGGTAGTCTCCAAGGGTGGGAAGGTTCTCTTTGTCGGTACCAAAAAGCAGGCCCAGGAGATCGTCGCCCGGGAAGCCGGTCGGGCCGGCGCGTTCTATCTCAACAAACGCTGGGTCGGGGGACTGCTGACCAATTTTGGCTCGGTCAAGAAGAATATCGAAAAGATGGAGGACCTCTCCAAGAAGATCCGCAACAAGGAACTCTCCCAGTACACCAAAAAGGAGCAGCTCCTGGCGGCGCGGGACCTGGCGAAGTTGGAAAGCGACATCGGGGGACTCAACGGGATGCGGGAGCTTCCCCAGGCCCTGGTTCTGGCTTCGGCGAAGTCGGAAGAGATTGCCGCGGCCGAAGCGCGCCAGCGGGGGATCCCGATCGTGGGGATCGTTGACACTAACGCCGACCCCTCCAGGGTCAACTATCCGATTCCGGGGAACGACGACGCCTCGGCGGCGATTTCAATTATTATTGAGACGCTGGCGAATGCCGTGAAGAAATAGAAATGGCGGTTACTACCGAAGACATTAAAAAACTGCGCGAGGAGACCCAGGCTCCGGTGATGGAGGTCAAGCACGCCTTGGAAGAGGCTGGGGGAAATGCGGCCGAAGCGAAGAAGCTTCTCTCCGAGAAAGCCCTGGTTCGTGCCGAAAGCAAAAAAGGCCGGGAGGCCGGGGACGGGATGGTGTTTTCTTACGTTCATTCGGGAGGGAAAGTCGGGGTGCTGGTAGATCTCCGCTGCGAAACCGATTTCGTCGCCCGGACGGAAGTTTTCCAGAACCTGGGAAAGGAACTCTGCTTGCAGGTGGCCTCGATGGATCCCCAGAGTGTCAATGAGCTTCTCGAGCAGGAGTACATCCGCGAACCGGAGAAGAAGATGGCGGACTTGGTCGGCGAAGCATCCGGAACGCTGGGAGAACACGTAAAGATCGAACGCTTTGTGCGCTATGATATCTGACTTGGAGCAAAATTTTGAGAGGGTTCTGGCCAAACTTCAGGACGAGCTGGCTCTGATCCGCACCGGCCGGGCTTCCGCCACCCTGGTGGAAGGACTCAAAATTCCCGTTTACGGTTCGGTGATGACCCTCAAAGAGTTGGCCTCGATCGCGATCCCCGAACCACGCCAGATCCTGATCACTCCCTGGGATAAGACGATTTTCACCGATATCGAAAAGGCCCTTCGGGTCCAGAACTTTAGCCCTGTGGTCGATGAGACGATGATCAGAGTCGCTCTCCCGGCCCTCACCGGCGAGGAGCGCGAGAGGATCGTGAAGGAAGTAGGTATTAAGACCGAGGAGGCCAAGGTCGGCCTACGGTCCACCCGCCGCGGTGAGATCGAGGGAATCGAATCCGCCCAGAAAAACAAAGACATCTCCGAGGACGAGGAGTTCTCGCAAAAGAAAGCGGTCGACCAACTTCTGGAAAAATATAGCCGCCGGATAGACGAGATTTCACAGGAGAAGATAGTCCAACTTCAGCTTTAGATAAAATAAACTAGATTATGGAAATTATATCAATTCTTCGATTTCTGCTTTTGCTTTCGGTGCTCATTTTTGTGCACGAGGGGGGCCACTTCCTGATCGCCCGCCTGTTCGGAGTGGCGGTCGAAGAATTTGGATTCGGGATTCCTCCCCGCCTCTGGGGAAAGAAGATCGGCGGCACAATCTATTCCATAAATCTCCTCCCGATCGGGGGGTTTGTCCGCCTCAAGGGCGAGGAGGGGGAGACGCTCGGTTTTGGAGGAGCGAATTCCTTTGCCATTCAGAGCAAACTCAAGCGGGCCGGCATCGTTGCGGCCGGCGCTCTGGGCAATTTTGTCCTGGCCTGGTTGGTCTTTTCTCTCTTGTGGGGATTGGGCAAAAACGTTTCGGCCGAAAAGGTGCTGGTGAACAAGGTTTCACTCGGTTCTCCGGCAGCGGCCGCAGGGATGGCCAAGGGAGACTACGTTCTTTCCTTCAACGGCGAACGGGTGGAAACCGCCGAAGAACTGCTTGCTCTCACCAAAGATAGTTTGGAAAAGACCGTTTCTTTGGGATTCGAGCGGGATGGTGAGGCGGTTTCGGTGAGTATCGTGCCGCGTGCCAATCATCCGGAGGGAGAGGGGCCGCTGGGAGTGGGAATCACCACCGCTGTCAAAGAAGAAAAAGCTCCTTTCTGGCAGACACCCTGGTTCGGCCTAAAGGAAACCCTCGAAACGATTATCATGATGGTCAAGAGTCTGGGGGGAACGGTCACCTCTCTCTTCAGGGGAGAAGAGGTTCAGGTCGGGGGTCCGATCGCGATCTATGCCTTCTCCAAGGTCTACGCGGACGGCCTCAAACCGTTCCTGGATTTCATGGCGCTCCTATCCCTGAACCTGGTGGTGGTGAACCTCCTCCCCATCCCGGCGCTGGATGGGGGGAGAATTTTCTTCATTGGGCTTGAAGCAATTCGCCGCAAGAAGCTGTCGCCGCGGACCGAAGCCTCGATCAATTCGATCGGCCTGGTGGTGTTGATTGCGCTGATCGTGTTGTTATCGATCCGGGATTTTAGAACCTTTTTCTAGAAGGAGGAGGACGGTGGCCGCGAGCCCGTTTGCGCTGGCGACTCCGGAAGGGATCGAGCTCTTGGAGGGATTGGTGAGGGAGGTCGTGGCGGAGAGGGCGAAATTCCCGACCGAGGAGCAGCTCACCGTGGTGGGGATAGATGACAAAGCGGTCGTCCTCAACTACCTGGCTGCCCGCCGGTTCCACGCCGCCTGTCCTCGGGTCGATCCGGAGATGGAGGAGGAGAGGATCTGGTCGCGCCTGCGGTTCTTCTGGAAGATTGGTCGAACATAATCGGGCTTTCCCTAAGCCCGATTTTTATTTTGCCCTGGCGGCTCTTGCTATTTCCAACTTTCCATCCTATAATACGAAGGACGCGCAAGCGTTTTCAAAACTTCAAAATAGAAAAGGAGAAAGGTGATGAAGGATCGATCGCAGAAGGGACAGTCTCTGGTGCTTTTGGCCGTTGGGTTTACGGCGCTGGCGGCCTCTTTGGGTTTGGCGATTGACGGCTGGCACTGGCGCCGGGAAATGGACCGAGCCCAGCGTGCCCTAAATGAGGCCTGCGGCTACGCTGCCGCTGTGGTTTGGCAGGGAGGGAACGGCTACGCCGCTTTCCAAAATTCCCTCCAGGCCAACGGGATCGGTCCCGAGGCCTACGCGCCGAATGAGGGAACCGGTTTGGGGTTGAGGAGGGGCTACGAGTACGACGGCTACAGCCGAAGTATCTTTACCGCCCTCAAGTCTAAGACCGAAACCTACTTCCTCCAGATCATCGGTTGGAACACCCTGCCGGTGGTGGCCTGGGAGCGCTGTACTACGACCGGAGCGTTTGTCAGCCCGGTCGCGGTTGACATCCTCCCCTTCCAAGATTCCTTGGATAACGGTACTTGGATTCAGGTGGTTGGCCAGGGGAGTGAGGCGCGGATCGACTCCGGTGAGAACTACCGGGGGGTGGTTTTCCCCTTTATCTGGTGCGTGAACAGCGCCTCGGATTACACCCCGAACACCAACTGCCCTTACGCGGCGCCTTTTTGGCCGGTCTATGAATCGCCGCCTTCGGCGCAGACCCTCAAGAACCTCCTAGCGGAATATTGCTGGGCGGGGCTCTGCAACCGCGTTTTCACTCCGGTGGGGACGCGCTTACCGATCGTTTCGGGAAACAGCGACAACCAGCTTTGCCACGCGGCGGTGGAGGCCGGCCTGATTCCCGGGGCAGAATTCGTCGCGATCATCTACGACGGCGAAGTGGTTTCTCCGGATCCCAGCTACGGCGGATGGGAGAACATCGGTGTGCTGGGGTGGGGGAAATTCAGGGTTGTGGATCTGCAGCCCAGTGAAAACAACTGCAACTCGCTGGTGGCGGTTGCCATCGGCGGAGTCTACTCGAGTCTCCAGGAAATTCCGGGCCCCCTTAAGACCCGCGAGATTCCTTGGGACGCTCAAGGAGGTTGGTAAGATGAGAAAGAAAGAGCAAGGCCAGGGATTGGTCGAGTTTGCGCTGACCCTTCCCATTATGCTCATGGTGCTCTTGGGCATCTTCGAGATAGGGATGCTCTACAGCGACCTGGTTCAGGCGAACGCCAGCGCCCACAACGCGGTGCACGCCGCCGTGGTCCACATCGTGGACGGGTCCGGTAAGAGCTGCTACGACCGGGCGATGGAAGCCCTGGGCGAGCCGGTCTTCCTCATGGCGGAGGGATCGACCTTCACGATCGAGCCCTGCAGCGACGATCCTTACTGGGTCGGTCCGATGGGAGCACAGGTGGTCGGGACTTGGGTGTTTACGATCAACCCGGTCGACTTTGTCTTCCACAACAACTTCGGGTTTCCGGTGACGGTCAACCTGCCGTTCTTCAAAGGAAACTTCCGTTAGGAGTTGGGTTCAAAAAGAAACCCGCGAATCGACAAGTCGATTTCGCGGGTTTTTCATTTCTAGTACCTTGATCCGATTCGGAGGGATTAAAACTACTCTCCCACCGAAACGGACCGGGCTTCACTCTGCTCTTCTTCTTTCCCAGCTCGGAACCGTGCTCTAGCGTGTCGCGTGCCGGTTCCTCTGGTCATGTCTTCGCCCCTCTCTTGGCCGTCTTTGCCGGTGGCAAGCCGGTGGGCAATCTCCAAACCGCTGATCACCTTGTACTCGTGCATCTTCAGCGGCTCCTCGATCTTCCGCAGGCACTCGTTGAGGGTATCCCAGTCGGAGTGGGCCAGGGCCGGCAGGGCCTTCGTCTCGAAGGACTCCCAGGCGTCGATCCATTCCTGTGAGGGATGGACCTCGTGCTCCTTGCCGTAGCGTTCCAGGATATCGTTGCACGTCTTCTCGACCTTGGCGACGCGTTCCTTGGTGGCCCCGACCTTCTTTCCCCAGTTGCGGAATTCCCGAGCGAAGTCGGCGATCTGGTTGATCATCTCCCGGATGTCCGCCAGCCGCCCCCTGAGTCCGTCCCATTCGGCGGTGCTCCAGAGGTTCGGGACATCTTCGTGGAAGAGATAGGAGATCCGAACGACCTGCTGCGGGGGATCGAACTTCCCGAAGTCCTCCTCGATGTGTTCGAGGGACTTCATCACCTGACTGTAGGATTGTCGATCTTGGGCGACGGACTCGGCCCAGAACCGGAAGCTGTGCTTCAGTTCCCCGGTGGTCCGCTCCATGGCGTCGATGTATTCCTCTCCGGGGACCGGTTTCCCTTCCCCCACCAAGGAATCCATCTCCGCGAACCCTGCCTGGATGTAGGTTTCCAGGAGTGGGAATGGTAGCTGGGCCTCGGGGTCGATCGGATTCTCGGCCTGCTCCGCCCGCAGCTCCTCAAAAGCGCGGGTGAGATTCTCCCGAGCCGTTCGGAATCGGTTCATCCGATCCCGTTCCTCGGCCACTCGCTTGGCTTCCTTGTCTCGCTCTTGGAGCAGTCGGGTTTGGGCCGCTATCGGAGTTTCTTCGCCATCGGTCGAGATGATCCGCTTGATCTCCCGAACAAGTTCGTCTTGGGTGGCGACCAATCCCCGCAGTTGCTCGCGCAGGGCGGCGAGTTGGCTGTTGCGCGGATGGCGCAGGAAGCGGGTGTAGAGGAACCAGCCCGTGGCCAACAGCGCATCCGCCAGGTTTTCTTTCAACCCGATGAAGCCGAACACGAGCCACCACCACAGTCGGTCGCCCCAGTCACCGCGCTCAACATCCTGATCTCGCTTCTCCACCAGATCGTTGAACCGGGCGGTTCCTTCCACCATTAGGCGGGTTATTCGCCAGCGGGAGGGACTGGTCAGGTTTAACAGCCACTGGGAGGTGAGTTGAACGGAATACGACCACCAGTAGGTGTCGAATCCCAGTTCCTGCTCGCCGTAGGGGAGATTGGCGATCGCCATCCGATAACGGAGAGCCACCGCCCCGATCCGCCGGTTTTGGCGCCGGATCTGATTCTTCAGCGAATTCCGGCCGAGGTAGATCGCGAAGTTGAGCTTCGTCCGCTCCCAGAGGTACCGGGGGGGCCGGGCGATCGCTCTCCCGATCTTGACCAGAATGGCCCACAAGGACAGTGCGATTCGTTGTCTGTTCACTTCTTGTTCCTCCTTGTTTGTTGTTGGAACCGCTTGTGCGCTTCCAGCATCGGTTGGACCCGGGTGTAGTAGATATCGGAGAGGAGCTTTTTGCGCTCTTCCCCTCCCATCCTCTTGATTTTTTTCTGCATCCCTTGCCACTTGATCAGGAAGATCTCCGCCTCTTCTCCTAGTTTACTGTCTGGGTATCGGGCAATGATCTCCCGCAGCTCGGGGATGCTCCTGTAGATATCCTTCGGGGGATCCTCTCTTCCCGAAGCCAGAACGAAGACCACTAGAAGAATCACCAGAATAACGATTACCGCAAGCAGGGCCTCCTGTTCCATCTTACCTTCCTCCTCCTTCAGTAGGTTTTGGCGTGCGAACTTCTCGTTGAATTATAAGTCTATTTGCCTCTCTCGTCAACTTTTATAGGATACGCAATAAAAAAGGCCGGCGAGATCGTTTAGATTTCGCCGGCCCGTTGTTCACCGCATCCCCCGGTCCGTGGTTTCGATCGGGGCTTCCAAGCGCTCGCCGATAAAGCCGCGGACGTTGAGGAAGAAGCGATCGACCGTCTCCCGCGATTCGTCCGGGTAGTACCAGGGCGAATTGCGCAGGAATTTCTCGTAGGTCTCGCTGTAGGCGAGGTCGAAGTGGAGGTGGGCGTAGAAGTTCGGGTCGCTTTCGTTGCCGCTCTTCCCGATCGTGGCGATGACCTCGCCGATCTCGACCGTCTGGCCCCGTTCCACGTCTATTTCGTTGAGGTGGGCGTAGCGGCTGTAGACTTCGGACCCCTCGGGAAGCCGGTGGCGGACAATGATAATGTTGCCCAGTCCCGTGCCCACCCTCCCCGCGTAGACGACCTCGCCGGTGCCGATAACGGCAACGGGGAATCCCAGGTCTTCGTTGCCGCCTCCGACGTTGAAGTCCTCACCGATGTGAAAGAAATCGATCCGTTCTCCGGTCTCTCGGTCCTGTTGGTTTTCCAGGTGCCGATAGCCGCCATAAGTTTGAACAGCGGGGGGGATGGGATAGGCAAAGTTTTCTGCCACGGGCGTTTCTCTTCCGGAGAAGGAGTCCATGAGCAGAAAGTACCCCGTTTCCGCTTCCCAATCCTGGATCTCTTTCGGGGTGAGGATTCGTGATAGATATTCACGAATGGCGGAGAAGTAGTTCTCCACCGCCACCTGGCGGTCTCCGTCCGGACCGAGAAACGGTCCGAAGTAGAGCTGCTTGTCTGTTTCGCTCCCGCGCTCGAGCGCGACCAGGCCGAGATAGAAGCGAACCTTCGCGGCGGTGACCGGTCCGAGATCCCGGCTCGGGTCGCGATTGTTCCCGTAGACCTCGCGGTTGTCGAAAATCTGCCAGGCGCCGATATCGTAGCGGCGAAGGGCCCAGAGGACCTCCACCAGATTTCCGAGCGATTCTTCTTGAAACTGCTCGTCCACCTTCACGATGATCGCCCGGCGCCGGATACTGATCCCGGTTTCGTAGATCTCCGCTAGGGAAGTCCCGATCCCCCGGAAGCGGGGATCGCGGGAGACGGTCGTCGCCGAGTAGACGAAGGGCTGACCGTGCCGCTTGTAGGAATCCCAGTCCACGAGCGGTAGTTGCCAGATGACCGCCGGCGATCCTGATATTCCCGGTTCCTTAGTTTGGGAAACTCCGGTGGTGCTGACGGCAAAGTGGGAGTAGCGGTAGAGGTCGTCCGCGCTCGTATCGTTGGTGGTCTGCAGGACAACCACCCACGATGCGGACCCGTTCAGATCCGCCGTCTCCAAGTCGGCCGGTCCTCTCACCACGAGAGGACTTTCCTCCCAAACCGATTCCACCGGATCGAATCGGCGCAGATAGCCATCCGTTCCAATCCGGAGCGGGTCGGTCGATCCGATGATCCGCCGGGTTTCCTCGGGAAGCCTCTCGATCGAGAGGTTGGGCCAGATGGTACTGGCCAGCATTGTCAGAACGGTGCCAAGCTGCAGGACAAGGATTGCGTTCACGTTTTTCTCCTCTCGAATAGGTTTTGGGGTGCGGTCTCGCTTAGGCGAGTTGTACTTGGGAAATTATACCCGGTAAAAGTCAAATAGTCAAAGTATATAGGTTATTATATGGTTTTGACTTTCCTAAATTAACCTATCGAAGACCTAGCAATATGGCTCACTTTTGTTGACATTGATATCCGTAAACTGTTAACCTTACACTCAGATTAAGTAAACCTTTTATTTGCCTTACCTAAGGTAAAAAAAGGCGACCTGTCCAAATGAATAGCAGCCTGCCCGGCTCAACTGATAACCTTTATCCCATCTCTGAAGCGGCCCGTATTCTGGGTATTCATCCTTCTACTCTTCGTCTCTGGGAAAGCCAAGGTTTGATCTCTCCGGATCGCACTCCCGGTGGGGACCGGCGCTATCGGTTAGGTGACCTCCAGGATCTCTTGAGCCGTAAGAGTGACGGTCGATTGAAAGAGAACGGCGGTGGGACGGCGCCGGAGGAGCGCTCCTACACCATTTCCGAGGCGGCTCAGTTTTTGGGGGTGCACCCTTCGACCCTGCGTTTGTGGGAGGAGCGAAGGTTGGTGACCCCGGCTCGAACGGCGGGCGGGGATCGGCGTTTTAGTTTTCGGCAGTTGGAAGATATTCTGCGCCGCCAGGCCAGGGTTGCCGAACCGGCCCCGCGGTCCTATGAGAATATCAAGGTCCGCCAGCTGGAACACTACCAACTTCCCTCGCGAACAAGATTGGCAGCAACGCGACTCTTTATATTGGTATTGGCGATTATGGTGTCCTGGTTTGTTTGGAGCTCGGTTCCCGATCTCACCAGGGAGCGGATCAAGCGCGCTTTTGCTCCTGATATCGCCAACCCGATCGTCGATGTGAATGACGCGCTAGAGTATGTTGTGGAAAACGGTCGGGTGGGATGGTTGAGGTCCAAGTTCCCGTTCCTGACCGATTTTCTCAAAGTATCCCAGGACGCGCTTTTCAACACTGCCCGCTTCTTGGGAACGGTATTCTTCGGGGAGGGAAGCGACTACTTTATCTCTCCCACTGGCGAGGCCTCCTTTGCGGGGGTAACAGCGGCCGAGATCTCGGTCTCCTCCCTCAACGTCGAGAATCTGACCGTTACCGGCACCACCACCGGGGTGACGGGAGGTGGCGGAACCGCCACCGGAGGAGACGCCGATACTCTGGAAGGCCAATCGGGAAGTTACTACCTCGACCTGGGGAACGAGATCGGCACCTGC
>DATDSA010000046.1:0-3754 GCA_035291485.1 Patescibacteria group bacterium
TCTAGGTTAGCACGGGGCAGAGAGAAATCAATTTGTGCTACAACTAGGTTGAATTGGGAAAACGTAGTGGAATCGCCTTTATCTTTATTCTCATCATCGCCGCCTTGGCGATCGGAACGGTTGCGTACGTCGGAACAAACCCCGATTTGGTCAACACCATCAAGCAGAAAATCAATGACATCATTACCGGAAAGCCCCCGATCGGGGATCTCACCCCCGCCCGCGATCTCACCGGAACTTGGGTCTCCTCTCTTAAGGGTAAAGGAATGGAGTTATACGGCAGTTTTCCTCTCGGCGGTGCCGGGACGGCTGTGGTGTATCAAAACAGCGATGTCACGTTGAAAATCACTTCGGTTTCCGGAAACACAGCCAGCGGTACGATTACCTACACCAATATGTGCACTTGGGGTTCGACGACGGTTGCTGGTTACGGTGCCATTTCCACTCCGAAAACTTGTGTGAACGTGGGAGCGACGCCGATTAGCATCAGGGTCAGTGGGAGCCGGCTGGATTTCGGCACGGTGAGCGCCGGCGGGGCGACGGTCACCATGCAGGGGAACTTCACCACCGATCTGATTTCAGGGACAATGACAATGACCTCCGCCTACGGGATTATCAAGGGAGAGTTCCACCTCATTCGAAATAAATAACGGGAGGAAATCCTCAACCGATGGAGAAGGTTAGGAAGAGGAAGGCGACGAAGAATGCTGCGAGCCAGCCGGTGGTGTAGAGAACCAGATCGGCGGCTTCTTTTTTCTTGCCGTCGAAGAAGAGCTGGTAGGGGTGGTAGAAGACCAGCAGGCCGCAGACCAGAACCGAGAAGCTGAACAGAATCAGCATCAGGATTGGAGCCAGCGGTGCCATGAGGCCGAAGAGGCCCCCACCGCTCCAGATGAATAGCCCAATCAGCGTGCAGTAGGCTACCACTCCTAGCGCCTGTAGGAGCCCCAGCTTTTCGATCGATATTTTCGGTTTTTTTCCAAACAAATTTCCTAACATTTCCCAACTCCGATTATAGCTTTTTTATCGTAGTGCTAAAATTACATCGATAATTTCTAGGTTTGGCGGGAGCCGAGCCGTCTGATTCGAATAATGCTAAAAATCAATCTCAAGTTTTTGAAGAAGAGCAAGCCGCTGGCCAAGCGGGTAAAGGCCTGGGTCGGCAAACGTCCCCTTTGGCTGAAGTTTGTGGTCTCGGTCATCCTGCTCTCTACTCTTACTTCTCTCCTGGCCGTCGGTCTCTACGACCGCTACTACGGCAGCAGTCCCTGGAGCAACAAGATGCGGTTTGTGAAAGAGGCGGTGGCGGTCTGCAACCAGGCGCAAACTCTCGCCGCTACCGTGGTTGATTTTGGCGATTGGCCGCTGGCCAAGGATTACGGCTTGAAGGGGGAGTCGTTGGACAATATCTCCGGTTATCTGGACGGCGCCGGGGCTTTGGGTTCCGGGGACGTTCCCACCACCGCGGAGGCCGCGGTCGCGGTCTCCTGGCTCAAACAGAAATATCCCGATTACTTCACCTCCAAATCCCGCTGCGAAGAGATGTCGACGGAGTACCAGGAGAAGTACGCGTATTGATCCTGTTCTAATCGGCCCCCATTTTACTTTCCAAACTTCTAACCCTATAATCCAACCATAACCGAAAAAGAAGGAGAGATGGTGACGAGCTATAGTCTGAAGAGGACGGCGGATGTCCTGACCGCGATTAGGCTCTTGGGAGCGTTGGTTATCCCAGTGGTTGGCCTGATTCAAGGCCCGACTGCGGTCGCCGGTGCCGGCGGTTGGTTGCTGCTTTTACTCTGGCTGACCGACCTCTTCGATGGAAACTTGGCCCGCCGGAGCGGTCGTGCCGGTGAGGGCTTTTTCGGGAGAAACGACGGCTGGGTGGATCTGGCGCTGGGTTGGGGAAGTTTCACCCTGCTCTCGATCACCGGCTTCGTGAACCCCTGGGTGTACTGGGGCGTGCTGGTCGCCACCGCCGCCCTGCTCCGAGTGGACTTCCTGGTCTTCCAGGGCCTGGCCACCTTCGCCTGGGCCGTTCTCTACTTCACGGTCGCCGTCGGCCAGGATCCGAACTATCTGGTGGGGCTCGCGTTGTTCGGAGGGATGCACCTGGTCTTCTCGCGGGAGCGGTTCGTGGTCCTGTGGCGGCGCTTCTTCGAACACCTCGGGAATCGGCTCGGGATCGGCTAGAAAAACAACGGCTGTGTTGCTCAAAGCACACAGCCTTTTTTTGATACAAAAAAGCTCGTCAGGATGATTGACGAGCTATGGTGAAAACCCGCGGTTTCCAGCTCAGGGTTTGCGGTTCCGCGATCTCGCAGGTAGCGACCAGAGAACCGCAGTTCCGGCACCACTCGAGAGTCCCCGGAATGTTCTGGAGGTCCACCAGCTTGGTGAGTTGGTGTTGACCGGCTTCGCACCGCGCTAGGACCCTGGTCAGGTCGAGGGGCGACGCGCCGGCGGTCATTTGGGGTCCCCGTTGCGGTTTCTCGTGATCCGGTGAAGGATCAAGCCCAGAACAACGAAAACCAGGATCGGAATGCCGATGCGCAGTCCAGCTCCGACGGTGCAGACGAGAGCGATATCACAGGCGTTTTCCATCTCTCCTCCTTAATCCGGTTAGGAGTACCGCCACAGGTTGGCGAAGAACTCCCAGGCCAAGTAGAACGGCCCGCCGAGACCGATCAGAAGAGGAAACCAGCGGCCGTGCTTTCGGGTGAGATACTCGCGCTCCCACGGCTCGTAGGTCCGAATCGTGGTGTCCAGCACCCAGCCGGAAACCAGGTAGAGGGCGCCGATGAGGAAAATTACTCCGGTGTGGGGAAAGATCCGGTTCAGTCCCAGGAGCACCGTTCCGCCGGCCAGCAGGGTTCCGATCCAGACCAACACGCGCATGAATCGGGTGGACATCTCTTCTCCTCCTTCTTGCGATTTTCTGGCTCAAGTTTACACCTGTCCGATTGGATTGGCAAAAGGACGCTCGCTTCGCTCGCTAGTTTTTCTAACGAAAAAGAAACCCATCGGGTTAGGATGGGTTTTTGGGAACGTACAGGCGGCGGGCGATCCAGGAGCCGGCGCGGGTGTGCGGTTTTCGGCGCAGGTCGGCGACCAGAACCTCCCGAATGACGTACTTTCTTTTGGTCAGCTTCTGAAAGGCGAGAACCGATTCCCAGTCCCGGAAGCAGTGGAATCCAGCCCGATACTTTCGACCGGCGGCGCCCTCTCGGACCCAATGGGCCTTGGCTTCTACCCAGGTCCCGATGGGGACGAGTCCCGTTCCGGCGTGGGCCCGAAACAGAAACCGCAGCCGTCCCTTCCGGTCCACCCGAAAAGCCTTCCAAACGCGGATGCCTCTCTCGGACATTGTCTCCTCCTTCTGTTGGTTTTCGCAGAAATGATAACACGGAAACACATTTGATGCTATAGGGTTTCGGTGGTATCATTTACACAGAGTTCCCTCTGGGCAGAGGGAGGCACTCAAAACCATAGCCGATGGTGAAAACCTAGGCGATTGAGGAGAGTGACGCGTGAGTGGAAATCTGATGGGTCAAGATGTCCGTGCTCGAATGGCAGCGATTCTGTTGACTCGCGCCCAAAACCGGTTGGTGGTCCGTGTCGGGGTCGATTTCGTGTCGGGAGAGTTTCCGCACATCGGTCTTCGGCGCCGGATCTCGATTTACCTACTGACCTTCTGCAAAACCGAAGGACAGGAGGGCTTTTTCGAAGTTCGCTACTTGAGCGACGACGATCC
>DATDSA010000047.1:0-2858 GCA_035291485.1 Patescibacteria group bacterium
TGGAACGGTTACCACGCCTGGCCCATAACCAGGAGGACCCGGTTCAATTCCGGGGCCCGCAACCAGGCTAGGTAGCTCATCCGGTTAGAGCGCCGCCCTCATATCGGCATCCGCCGGAGGCGGATACGCGATCTATCTTGAAAATCGCCGATCGGCGGTGTAGCTCAACGGTAGAGCATGGCCCTCATAAAGCCGAGACGGTGGTTCGACTCCACCCATCGCCACCACGCCGATAGATCGCTCCGCTTCCCGCGGAGCAAGATATAAAGCGGAGGTAGTCGGTTCGATTCCGACCCTAGCCACCACACGCATTTTTCCTTTTACCCCAGTTTGAGTTATCATTCTCCTGTTATGGAAAAGAAAAGAGTTTTAACCGGCGATCGGCCGACCGGCCCGCTTCACCTCGGCCACTACGTTGGGACCCTCAAAGCCCGCCTGGAGCTCCAGGAGCAGGGGAATGAGGTTTTTATCCTCGTGGCGGACTACCATACCCTTACTCGCGGCATCAGCAAGGAAAAAACGGCCCAATTAAAGACCCACACCAACGAACTTCTGTTGGATTACTTGGCGGTTGGCCTTGACCCTAAAAAAGTGACCATCTACCGGCAGTCCGATGTCTCTTCGGTCACTGAGTTGGCGCTTCTTTTCGGGATGTTGGTGACCGTACCGCGCCTTTCCCGGGTCCCGACTCTCAAAGAGGTGATGCGAGATGAAAATATCGAAAATCCTTCCTTCGGGCTTCTCGGTTATCCGGTCCTTCAGGCGGCGGACATCGCTTTGGTAAAGGGAGAGCTGGTGCCGGTGGGAAAGGATCAAGCCTCTCATTTGGAGGTGACGCGAGAGATCATTCACCGCTTCAACAGCGAATTCGGCGAGGTTTTCCCAGAACCGGAAGCCCTGGTCAAGGGTGATGTCCTTCCCGGTACCGACGGCAAAGCGAAGATGAGCAAATCCCTCGGCAATGCGATTATGCTTTCCGACGACGAGAAAACGGTCAAGGAAAAGGTGATGGGAATGTACACCGATCCGACCCGGATCCGGCCGACTGACCCCGGCCACATTGAAGGGAACCCGGTCTTCGCCTATCTCGATTCGTTTGATTCTTCCAAAGATAAAGTGGCCGATCTCAAAGAGCGCTACCAAAAGGGAACGGTCGGAGATGTTGAGGTTAAAGAGTATTTGGCGAGGATTCTGAACGAATTTTTGAATCCGATTCGGGAGCGAAGGCAAGAATTTTCCAAAAATGCTAACCTAGACGAGATCCTCGAGGCCGGTCGGGATAAGGTTTTGCCGATCGCGCAAGAAACTCTTGCCCAAGCAAGGAAAGCAATCAATATCGAGTAAGAACCTCGGCTGCGCCGAGAACCTTGTCCCGCAGGGAACGGGATAAATAAATGGAACAAAAACGGATGCCCTCAAATCTGAAAAGTCCCCTGCCAAAAGTGCCGACCAAAGTTGGTTTTATCCAGGGGTTATTTCTGGTTTTGCTGATTGGCCTGGTGATCTGGTCTTTCCTTACCCCGCTATCCCAGCCGGTGGAGTTGCCGATCTCTGAGGTTCTGACCAGGGTCAAGAGCGAAGAGGTGAAGAAGATCGTGGTGGAGGGGACGAAGCTGCAGGTCACTTTCAAGTCGGGAGCGGAGGCCATCTCCACTCTGGAGACGGGAACGGTGTTTCTGGATACCCTTACCCAGGCGGGGATCGATCCGGCCCTGGTGATAGAAGGAGTTCTGGTCCAAGAGGGTTTTCCCTGGGTCAGAATTCTCATCGACCTCCTGCCGGTATTCCTCATCGCCATTCTGTTTTTCTTCTTCCTTCGCCAGGCGCGCGGCGGCACCAACGATATTCTTTCTTTCGGCCGTTCGCGGGCAGAGCTGTTCGTCCGCAACCGCAAATCGCGAGTGACTTTTTCCGATGTGGCCGGGGTGGACGAGGCCAAAAGGGAGCTCGAGGAAGTGGTGGATTTCCTCAAGAATCCCGGCAAGTACCGGGCTCTAGGAGCGCGGATCCCCAAGGGAGTCTTGCTCGTCGGGCCAGCTGGAACGGGAAAGACGCTGATGGCGCGGGCGGTGGCTGGTGAAGCCAATGTCGTTTTCTACTCGATGTCCGGGAGCGAGTTTATGGAAATGCTGGTGGGAGTTGGGGCGGCGCGGGTGCGGGACCTTTTTGACACTGCCAAGCGCAACGCTCCAGCGATTATTTTCATTGACGAAATCGAGTCCATTGGCCGTCAACGGGGTTCGAGCATGACTGGTGGGCACGAGGAAAGAGAGCAGACTCTAAACCAGATTCTATCCGAGATGGACGGTTTTACTCCCACCGACAACGTGATTGTCCTGGCCGCGACCAATCGCCCCGAACTATTGGATCCGGCGCTGACCCGCCCGGGCCGCTTCGATCGGCGGGTGGTTTTGGATTTGCCCGATATTGAAGGTCGGAAGGAGATCTTCAAGATCCACATGCGCGGGAAGCCGATGGGACCGGACGTCGATCTGGATAAGATTGCGAAGCGCACGGTCGGTTTCTCGGGAGCCGATATTGAAAACATGCTCAACGAAGCGGCGATCTTGGCCGCGACTTTGAATAAAAAGGCGGTCGGGATGCCCGATTTGGAAGAAGCGGCAACCAGAGTTAAGCTCGGGCCGGAAAAGAAGCGCCTCCAATCGCCAGAAGAGCGCCGGATGACCGCCTATCATGAGGCCGGGCATGCGATCGTGGCCTCCCAACTCCCCCACATGGATCCGGTCCACCGCGTCAGCATTGTTTCTCGGGGGTTGGCGCTGGGATTCACTGAGATTCCGCCGGCGACGGACCGCTACCATCACACCAAGACCGAGCTCCTGGAACGGGTGACTTCT
>DATDSA010000048.1:0-14983 GCA_035291485.1 Patescibacteria group bacterium
ATGAAGAGATGGAACGTGAGAAAGAAATGATTAAGATCATCGAACTGCACCAAAAAGCAAAATGAAATGGCTCTCGTCTTCGATAAAGCCTCTAAAGTAATCACCGTCGAAAAACCCCAGAGAGAGCTCACGATTCAGGATCTCCACGATGAGATCCGGCTGTTTGAGGAGAAGAACCAGAACCTGGAGGTGGCCCAGATCGTGAACGCTTCAGGTAAACAGGATTTGGGCGGGGGGATTCAGGTGGGAATCACCCTGGAGTTGATAAACGACTGGCGGTTGGCGTTTGAAGCTCGGACCGATCAGGAGGTCGAAGACGAGGGGTTCCCGCCGGTGGCGGAGGGTGGGGCCGTTCTTTGCTTCGTCAGAGGAGGGAATTTGGTTGCCACCAACATTTACAACAACAACCCGATCTTTTCGACCCAAAACACCCAAGTGACCATCGCCCAGTCTTCCTCGGCCACAATCATAACTCCGCCCGCGGACTACGCCACATTGCATATGATCGAATCTCTCCGGGGCCGATCCGTTTCGGTGGGTAACATCTGGTACTGGGATCCGACCAGTGGTGTTGACAGCAACAACGGGACGACTCCGGCGACGGCGGTGGCGACTTTTGCCCAAGCCCAAACTTTGGCCTCGACCGGTACGCCCGACAACATTATCTTCGCCTTGGCGAGCGCGGGTGGGATCACGACTGTAACTGAGAAAATTACCATTTCTACTCCCAACATTAAGCTGAGGGGGCCGGGTTACACCTTTAAGTTCGACCCGAACGCCACCGGCAACACTGTCACTATTAGTGCGAACAAC
Organism: Patescibacteria group bacterium; assembly: GCA_035291485.1. Lineage (GTDB taxonomy): Bacteria > Patescibacteriota > WWE3 > 9FT-COMBO-53-11 > 9FT-COMBO-53-11 > 9FT-COMBO-53-11. The sequence goes on from DATDSA010000048.1 coordinate 814, forward strand.
GTCGAGTTTTCGGGTTTTTACGTCACCACCGAGACCGGCGGAACCGACAACGGGATCGTCGTGACGGGAGACAACGCCCTCATCAAAGACGTCTGGGTGAACGGCACCACCAGCAACGGCATCGGCATCTCCAGCTCGGCCCGAACCACCATCGATACCTGCGCGATTGAGAACTGCGCCGGGAACGGGATCAATATCGGTACGACGACCAGTATCGCCAAAGTCCGCCAATGCATTATCTCCGGCAACACCGGTGACGGCGCCGATCTGGCCGGCGGATTCACGGATATCACCGACAACATCTTTGAGAACAATCTCATTTTCAACAACACCGGTTGGGGGATTGATGTCGGCAGCGGGGTAATTCGTACCGGCATCCGCCTCCACCACACGATCGCGAAGAACACCGCCGGGAGCATTGATACCACCGGCAGTGTCGACACGTTCCAGGACACCTCCGGTGCGGTTACGGGGGGAGACATCGACGCCATTGTGAGCGGAGTCTGGGACGAGCTGATCTCCGCCCACACCGGTACCGGATCAACTGGCAAGACATTGAGGGACGCGAAAGTGAAAGCGACGCTGGCGTCGCTGAAGTAACAGCGACTAGTAACATAAAGTAACGTAAGTAACTTAAGTAACCACAGTAACGGAAATTAATTTCGGAACTTGCTGATGATTGAACGGAATATTTTGAGAAATTCCCCGCATTCTGCCGCCAGTTGATTGCTTTCATCTGCCATCTCTTTATTGGCGTGAGAAATCAGGTTAAGCCAGAAGATTGTTTCGCGGGATTCTTTTTTGCTAATCGAAATTTTGTGGACAAATTCTTTCGAAGTTAGGGTCTCGCAAGCCTCCATATAGTTTGCGGCGATCGAAGTGCCGGAGCGGATAAGCTGTTTAATAAGGATTACGTTCGCCGCGGTTTTGGGAATTTTGACGGAAAAATCGATTGTTTTCTTCGAAAAATCGACTAGGCGATTTTCCAGCTCCTTGTTTCTTTGTTGCCTTTCCCGCATTTGCTCCTGATTTTATCACCGTTTCTTAATCCCGTCACTCCTGTTACTCTTGTCACTCCTGTTACTTTTGTTACTATTATCTTAATTTATGCTTGCAAATATTGGACCTGCAGAAGCCATCATTATTTTCATCGCCATCCTGTCGGTTCTCTTCGGAAGCAAAAAGACGAGCGAGATCGCCCGCGATGTCGGTGCGGCCGGAAAGGAATTCAAAAAAGTCGGCAAGGAGTACCGGGAAGCGATCGAAGACCTCAAGAAGCCGGTGAATGATGTTCTGAACGCGCCAGCCGAGGAAGAAACCGCCGCCGAAACACCCACAGTTGATATGGCCAAACAAGAGGTAGCCCAACTTGCCCAACTTGCTCAGAAGGCGAAGGAGGGATCGAAATCGGAGGGAGGTGAAAAGAGTGCCTAGAATCGGATTGACGGAACTAATCCTGATGTCTCTGTTGCTCCTGGTGTTCTTCGGGTCGCGCAAAGTCCCCGAATTCATCAAGGGAATCGCCGATAGCGTCAGCGAATTTAAGAAGAGCGCGGGAAGCAAGGAGTAGTTCGGAATTACCTCAAAATGTCTCCAGAAAACGTGAGACCTGCCGACTTAGGTTGGGAGGGTCTCATTGACAAATTCAGCCCCTTCCTGAACGAAATCAAAAAAAGAGTCCGCTTTTTTGTCCTGCTTTTCTTGGTTTTTTCCGTCTTGGGATTTGTTTACTACGAGCAGATCATCAATTTCAGCCTGACGATTTTCCGGTTGGAGGGAGTGAACATCGCTTTTACCTCGCCGTTTCAGTTCATTAATCTCGCCTTTAGCTCGGCCCTCGCCGTTGGTCTGATCGCGGCCCTGCCGGTCGCTCTCTACCAGGTTTTTTCTTTCCTGAAGCCGGCTCTCAAGAAAAGGGAATTCCGAATTCTAATGACGCTGATGCCGCTGGCGGTCTTTCTCTTTGCCGTTGGCTTTTTCTACGGGGTGGCGGTGATGAAGTACGTCATCGGCCTCTTCTATGAGAAGGCGCAGGAGTTGGAGATCGGCAATCTGCTAGATGTTTCCGCGCTGCTCTCCCAGATCATTGTGACCTCCTCTCTTTTGGGAGCGGCCTTTGAGTTTCCGATTGTAATCACGGCGCTGATGAGCCTCAAAATCGTCGCCTATCGCTCGATCGCTTCCCAGCGAACGATGGTCTACTTCTTCTGTCTGCTCTTCGCTAGCCTGCTGCCGCCGACCGACCTGCTCTCCTTGGCCCTGCTGACGGTGCCGCTGATCCTGCTCTTTGAATCCACCCTCCTCATCAACCGGGCCGTTCTCAAGACTCCGGTGTCTTGACCTTTCAATCTTCAAACCCTATACTGGAGCTACTGGTTGGTGGGCTCGTCCCACCAAATTGTTTGATTAGGGTAGAGGGTATAGGGTATAGACAAGACGTACCACTAAACCCTGAACCCTAAACCCTAATCCCTAGCAGTAAAGAGATGGCAACAACCGAATTTTCGGCGGCAATTAATCAGCTCGCGGCGGAACGGGGAGTTTCCCCGGAGTCCATCATTGAAGGCGTCAAGCAGGCGCTCGCCGCCGCATATCGCAAGGACTTCGGCGGTCCCACCCCGGTCGTGGAAGAGGGGGAGGAGCCCAAGGACGATATTGAAGTTAAGCTGACGCTGGAAACCGGGGAAGCCCGGATCTTCAAAGAGGGCAAGGACGTGACGCCGGCCGGCTTTGGCCGGATCGCTGCCCAAACGGCGAAGCAGGTTATTCTTCAAAAAATTCGGGAAGAAGAGAAGGAAGCGATTCGAACCGAGTTCAAGGAAAAAGAGAAGAGCATCGTTTCCGGTTTCGTTTTCCGGGTGGAAAACGGAGTGGTCTTTGTGGACCTGGGCCGGACGCAGGGGATCCTGCCGCCTTCCGAGCAGATTCCGGGAGAACAGTACCGCACCGGGGCGCGGGTGAAGGCGCTGGTGAAGGAGGTTCAGGAGGGGACCAGGGGGCCGGAGATCCTGCTCTCGCGGACCGATCCAGAATTCGTGACTGAACTTTTCGCCCTGGAAGTTCCCGAGATTTCTCAAGGAATTGTCAAGGTGGAAGCGATTTCCCGGGAGGCCGGCCGGCGTACCAAAATCGCGGTTTCCTCCAGTGAGGAACGGATCGACCCGGTTGGTTCTTGCGTCGGGCAGAAGGGCGTTCGGGTGCAGGCGGTGACCCACGAGCTGGGTGAAGAGAAGGTCGATATCATTCCTTACTCGGCGGACGATGCGACTTTCGTTTCTTCGGCGCTCTCGCCGGCGAAGGTCATTGCAGCGAAGCTCAAGCCGAAGAGCCGAACCGCCGAAGTGGAGGTGCCCGAGGACCAGCTCTCGCTGGCCATCGGCAAAGAAGGCCAGAACGTCCGATTGGCGGCAAAATTGACCGGTTGGCGGATCGACATCAAGGGTGCCGGCACGGTCTTTGCCGAAGGGACGAAGGGTTTGGGATTGGTCGACCAAGGTCTTTCGGCTCGGGTCGCCAAGCTCCTGGGAGAAGCGGGGATCGAGAGCGTTGAGAAGTTGAAGGAAAAACCCTTCGAGGAGATTAAAACCATCAAAGGATTGGGACCGAAGGCTCTGGCCGAGGTCGAGAGAGTAATTGCGAATGTCCAAAAAACAGCTGAAACCGAAAAACCCACAAGCTAATGCCGTTACCCGTCCTCCCGTCGTTGTTGTCTTAGGGCACATTGACCACGGGAAGACTTCTCTTTTAGACTCTATCCGGAAAACCGCGGTGGCTGCGAAAGAAGCGGGGGGAATTACCCAGAAAATTGGCGCCTATCAGATCATCGAACCCTCCGGCCGGCGGATCACTTTCATTGATACTCCCGGACACGAGGCCTTTTCCAAGATGCGGCAGCGCGGGGCGGGTGTGGCTGATCTCGCGGTCTTGGTCGTCGCGGCGAACGACGGGGTCAAGCCCCAAACGGTGGAGGCGATCGCTCACGCCAAAGCGGCGGGGGTGCCGCTGGTAGTCGCAATTAACAAGGTTGATCTGGCTTCGCCGCAAGATGTGGCGAAAGTCAAGGGCCAGTTAGCAAAGGAAGACGTGTTCGTGGAGGACCAGGGTGGCAAAATTCCCGCGGTGGCGGTTTCGGCAACAACCGGTGCCGGCGTTCCGGAACTTCTGGAGATCATCGGCCTTTCGGCCGATATGCTGGAGCTCAAGGCGGAAGCCGGCGGCGAGGCGGAGGCGGTGGTAATCGAATCTCTGCTTTCCTCCCAGCAAGGGCCGTTGGCGACGCTGATCGTCAAGAAGGGAACCTTCAAGATCGGGGACCAGATATTCGCCGGCGATGTCTCCGGTAAGATCAAGGCGCTGATGAACGATCTCGGCCAGCGCATTTCGGAAGCCGGTCCTGGTACGCCGGTGCAGGTGCTCGGTTTTTCGGACGTTCCTCCGGTGGGAGCCCTGGTTACTCGTCTGTCTGCTCCTGCTTCTGGCGTCGTCTCACCAAAGGCGGTGGCCAACCAACCGATCAACCCCGCCGCCGAGCCCACCACCAGTCTCAACGTCGTTCTGCGGGCCGATACCCAGGGTTCCTTGGAAGCGGTCGAGGTTCCGCTCGCCAATCTGGAGGCGGGGGGTAAAGGAATTAATTTCCTCCTTAAGAGCATCGGCCCGATCTCCGACTCGGATGTTCGCTTAGCGGCGGCTGCCAAGGGAGTGATTCTGGGCTTCAACGTGCCAACCGGTTCCTCCGCCCGGAAATTGGCGGATGACTTGGGGGTGGGGGTGCGCTCTTTCCCCATCATCTACGAACTTATCGAGGTGGCGGAGAAATTGCTCTCCGGTGCCCAGGTTCTGGCGGAAGAGAAGAAAGCGCCCGAGGCGGAGGTACTGGCGACCTTCACCCTGCACAGCGGTGATGTCGTCGCCGGCGTTAAGGTGCTCAATGGCAAGTTTAAGTATCGTGACCGCATCAAGGTTTTCCGCGAGGGAACGGAGGAGGAGGTTCACCAGGGGAAGATCCGCGGACTGAAGGTCGGCAAGGACGAGGTTCAGGAGGTGAAAACGGGCCAGGAGGCCGGAGTTCTGGTCAAGCCGGATTTTGAGTTTAAAAAAGGCGACCGTATCGTGGTATCCTAGAATAGGAAAAGTTATCAGGAATAGAGAATAGTTATATATGCCAAAAGCAAAAATCAAAAAGCAAAAAGTTACGAGGAAAGTAACAAAAGCGGCGGAGCCGAAGGTTAAGAAAGTAGCGGCTAAAATTGAGTCTATCTCCCAGGGGAAAAAGGAACTGGTGGCGCTCTCGGCCACTCACTCCACCGACACCGGTTCTCCGGAGGTGCAGATCGCACTCCTATCGAAAAGGATCGGGGAGTTGACAGAGCATCTTAAAATTCATAAGAAGGACCTTAGTTCGCGCCGCGGCCTGCTGGGACTTGTCAACAAGCGTCGAAAACTTTTAATGTATCTATTGAAGAAGGACGAAAAACGATACCAGGTAATTACGGAAAAGCTAGGATTGGAAAAATAATTTTTCCCCCCTGTCTCCCGCAACTTGGTCTCTCTAGAAATGAAAAAAATAATTAAAAAAGAAATTGAATTTGGGGGCCGAACTCTTTCTTTGGAATACGGAGAGCTGGCCGGCCAGGCCAGTGGTTCAGTGCTCGCCCGTTACGGGGACACCGTCGTTCTTGCGACTGCCACCACCACGCCGGCTAAAGAAGATATCGGATACTTTCCTCTCACCGTGGATTATATGGAGCGGCTCTACGCCGGCGGGATCATCAAGGGTTCCCGCTTTGTGAAGCGGGAAGGCCGCCCCTCCGACGAGTCGATCGTGTATGGAAGAATGATTGATCGTTCCATTCGTCCCCTCTTTCCCAAGGAATTTGGAGATGAGGTTCAGGTTGTGATCACGGTTCTGTCGGTGGACAAAGAAAATGACCCGGCGGTTTTAGGAGTGATCGGCGCTTCGGCTGCTCTGGCCTGTTCGAACATTCCTTGGGATGGGCCAATCGCGTCTGTCCGGATTGGGCGCAAGCCGGTGGAGAGCGGGGTTGGGGAGTTGATTCTCAATCCGACAGCGACGGAGACTACCGTTTCGGATCTGGATCTGATCGTCTCCGGAAAGGCGGATGAGATCGTGATGGTGGAGGGTGGGGCGAGTGAAGTTCCCGAAGAAGAGATTCTTAAGGTGATGGAATTCGCGCAAGCGGCGTTGGTTCCAATCACCAAATTTATCACCGAGATGGCCGCGGAAGTGAAGATTGAAAAGATGAAAGTGGAAGCTGATCCTCAGGTCAAGCATATGCTGGAGGACCTGCGCGACTTTACGCTTGCGCCCCTTAAAGAGCTCGTTGAGAAAACGACCGATAAGGAGAGTTTCAATGAGGGGCTCGCGGAGCTTTCCGAAAAAATATTCAAGAAGTTTGAGGGCACCTATCAGAAGCTAGCGATGGCGGCGGCGCTGGGCGATCTCACTAAAGAAGCGGTGCGCGAGCTCGTGATTAAGGACGGAAAGCGCACCGACGGACGGAAGTTGGATGAGGTGCGTCCGCTCCATATCCGGGTGGGGATCCTGCCGCGGACCCACGGCTCGGCCCTCTTCCAGCGCGGGGAGACCCAGGTTCTCACCGTTGCTACTCTAGGCGCGACTTCCCTGGAACAGATTTTGGAGAGTCCTATGGGGGAAACCAAGAAGCGCTTCATGCACCACTACAATTTTCCATCCTTCTCGGTCGGCGAGACCAAGCCGAACCGGGGTCCTGGCCGGCGTGAGATCGGCCACTCGGCCCTGGCGGAGCGGGCGCTGGACCGGATGATTCCATCCGTGGAGGAGTTTCCCTATGCGATCCGTCTGGTTTCGGAGGCCCTTTCGTCCAACGGTTCCACCTCAATGGCTTCCACCTGCGGCTCGACTCTGGCTCTGATGGACGCTGGTGTGCCGATCAAATCGCCCGTTTCCGGAGTGGCGATGGGGCTCTTCACCGACGGGAAAACCTTTCGGGTCCTGACCGATATCGCCGGGATTGAAGACCAATGCGGCGATATGGATTTCAAAGTAGCGGGAACCGCCAAAGGCGTCACGGTAATCCAAATGGATATCAAGGTTAAGGGTCTTCCCCATAAAGTGATGGCGGAAGCCCTAGCCGAGGCCCACAAAGCGCGGCTGGGGATCCTGAAGGAGATGCTCAAGGTGCTCGATAAGCCCCGGGAAAAACTCTCCCAGTACGCGCCCAAGGTGGCCACCATCAAGGTCCCGATCGAGAAGATCGGCGAGGTGATCGGTCCGGGGGGCCGGATGATCCGCCGCCTCACCGAACAGACCGGAACAGAGATCGATATTGATGACAACGGTACAGTGAGCATCTCCGGCCCGGACGAGGACAAGGTCAACGAAGCTCGGAAGCTGGTGGACGACCTCACCCGGGAGGTTCAGGTCGGGGAGATTTTCGAGGGCACGGTCCAGCGGATCATGGACTTTGGCGCTTTTGTGGAAATTCTGCCGGGCAAGGAAGGAATGGTACACGTCTCCGAGCTCGCCTACAGCTTCGTCGCTAAACCGACCGATGTCGTTAATATTGGGGACAAAGTCAAGGTGAAGGTGATCGAGATCGACGCGATGGGTCGGATCAATCTCTCGAAGAAGGCCCTGGAGAAGCCGCCTGAGGGTTATCAGGAAAGGCCCCGCGAGGATCGCGGCGGCCCTTCCGGACCACCGCGGCCCGGCGGTCGCCCGTTTCGCCCGGGGGGTTTTGGTGGCGGTTCGTCCTATCGAGGAGGTTCTTCTTCCCGTCGGCCGGGGGGTTATCCACCCCAGCGGCGGCCGGGATTCGGCGGTGGTGGTGGGGGCCGGGAGGGTTATCGTCCCGCTTCCGACCGCGGCCGTCGTTAGATGAGTAGTAATGGACGGCCGCCTTGTGGCGACCTAGCATTCTCGCTTTGCTCGAATGAAAAGTAAGAAAGAAGAGCTCCTGGCCCAAATTGATCGAGCGGTCAAAACTTGCCATGGCTGCCGCCTCTGGCGGACTGCCACCCACGCCGTTCCCGGGGAAGGTAGTTCCAGTGCCACGATCATGTTTGTGGGTGAGGGCCCTGGTTACCACGAGGATAAGCTCGGTCGTCCGTTTGTCGGCCGGGCCGGTGGTTTGCTGGATCGCCTGCTTTTGCGCAACGAAATTCGCCGCGAAGAGGTTTTCATCACCAACGTGGTCAAGCACCGTCCTCCTGATAATCGAGCGCCGATGAAGGATGAAGTACGCGCCTGCTTGCCTTTTTTGATCCAGCAGATCAAGGTGATCAATCCCAAAGTCATTGTGCCGCTGGGCCGCTCGGCGCTGGATATTTTTTTGAAGGATAAGCTGATCGGTGAGATGCACGGGCGGGGATTCAAGGTCGGTAACCGGATCGTCTTTCCGCTCTACCACCCGGCGGCGGCGCTGCGTTCACCGGCGGTTCTGCGTATTTTGGAGCACGACTTTCGCAGTCTGCCGAAGATTGTTCGGGGAGAGCTTTTACCGGTCGAGATCGAAGTTACCAATGGCGATAAGAACCAAATGAAGTTAATATAAAATATGGAAGATCAAGTAAATCCACAACCGAATAGGAGAACAGAAGAGAATATGACTCTCAAATTTATTCCGATCGGGGGAATGGGTGAGGTCACCCGGAACATGTACGTCTATGAGACGCCGAACGATATGGTGCTCGTGGACTGCGGCATCGGTTTCCCGCCGGAGGATCAGGGCCTGCCGGAGAACACGCTGCTGATCCCCGATTTTTCCTACGTCCTGGCCCACCAGAACAAGTTACGGGCGCTCGTCATCACCCACGGCCACGAGGACCACATCGGCGCCATTCCCTACCTGTTGAGGAAGATCCGGGTGCCGGTCTACGCCGCTCGCCTTCCGGCCGGAATGATCCGGGAGAAACTCAAGGAGAGAGGACCGAAGAAGGCCGAGATTAGGGATGTCACCGATGGCCAGCGCGTCCAGCTCGGTCGGGATTTCTCCTTCGAATACATCCGGCTGACCCACTCGATCCCGGACACGATGGCGATCGCCTTGACCACTCCTCTGGGAGTGGTGATCCACACCGGCGATTTCAAGCTCGATCCGACGCCGCTCGATCGCCGTCTGGCCCAGCTGGGGAAGATCGAGGAGTACGGCCGAAAGGGCGTGCTTCTTCTGGCTTCGGATTCCCTACGGTCGGAGCGGGAGGGTTCCTCTCCCTCGGAGAGGATCGTCGGGGAGACCTTCTTCAAAGAGATCCAGAAGACCAAGGGAAGGGTCTTCGTGACGATGTTCTCTTCGGACATCTCTCGGGTCCAGCAGGCGATCGACGTCGCTGACGCTCTTGGTCGCAAGGTGACGCTGGCCGGGTTGTCGCTGGAGAAGAACTTTGAGGTCGCCCGCAATCTGGGATACCTCGCCGTCTCCAAGGGCCAGGTCATCGACAACGCCAAACTCAAGAAGCTACCGGTTTCCGAGCAGCTGATCCTGGTTTCGGGCTCGCAGGGCCAATCCAACTCGGCTCTCTCGAAGATGGCGCGGGGCGGCCACCGCAGTTTCAAGATCGGGCAGGGTGATCTGGTGCTCTTCTCCTCCGACCTGATCCCGGGCAACGAGGACCGTGTCCGGAACGTCCAGGAGGACCTGAGGAGCGTGGGCGCCAAGGTCATCTATCTGGAAGAGATCCCCGAGATCCACGTCTCCGGCCACGGCTACGCCGATGACCTCATCAGGATGATGCGCGCCGCCCAGGCCCGGTACCTGGCGCCGATCGGCGGAACGCCGACCTCGATGCCGGAGTACGCCAAGTTGGCCAAGGGGTACAACTACCGCGACGAGCAGATCTTTCTGCTGGAAAGCGGGCAGATCCTGGAGTTCTATCGTTTTGAGAACCGCGTCGCGGCGCGGATCGCCGGCCGGGTGACGCTGCGGGAGTTCTCGGTAACCCAGGATTGACTTTTTCCCGTTTGCCCTATAACATAGAGGAACATCAATCGTTTTAGTCGCCCTAGGCGACAAGGAGAGAGGCTCATGTCTTGTTCGGATTGTCACTACCTGTTGACCGGTTCGAAATCGCCGAGCGGGAGGAGTTGGTGCGGGTGGATGGGCGGAGACCCCACGCCGGGAGACCCCCAGCGTTGCCACCACGTACCTCTGCAGCAGGCCCGTCTTCCGGAGGGGTTTGCGATCGCGAAGTCTCATCGAGTCGTTGCGGTTGCCGATCTTGCCGCCGAGAACGAGAACTTCGCGGACGTATCGGGTCGGCTGGACTGATCGGATACACTGTTCGTAGGGCGGTTAACCATCTTGGTTGACCGCCTTTTTTCTTTTTCCCATCTCCCTTCTCCAACTATAAATGACGCAGTGCTAGCGAGTAATTTATGCAACCTGAGCGTAAGCGAAGGAAAGCATTCCTATCCCATAGCGATTGACGAACGGCCATTTCCGTGTTTTAATAGAGATAGTAATAAAAATCTCTTGAAGAAAGGAGAAACTCCTCATGCCCGTTTGGCTAATCCCACCGATGGCCGCCGGAGCGGTTATTTTTTTCCGGAAGTTGGCCGCCCGCTACAGAGTCGTTCGTTACTGTTCGGAAGAGCACCAAGTGGAATCGGTTTCGCTCTTCCGTCACCATCCCATGGTGCCATGCGACATGGCTCTTTGGGTGGCCCGGAATGCCCAAGACCTCTGGAAAGAGCTGGAAGAGGATTTTCCGGAAGAGACCCGTGAGTCGTTCGCGCTGAGCGTCATTTGGAACCCTCACGATGGGCCTGGTTGGACAACTAGGGAGTCGCGGACGGTGGTGATCAACTTAGGAACACCCGCTCTTCTGGATGTCGTTCACAACGATTTTGAAGCCCGAAAGCGGATGATGCGGGGAACGCTCGTCGAAGAGCTGCACCACGTTGTGCGCCACCGCCGATTTGGGGAAGAGCACTACCGATTCCGGGCCGAGTACGACGATAAACACTTGGGGACGGTGCTCTACTACGCGGGCAATGAATTTGAGTACGAAGCGCTGCGGTACTGCGTCCGCATCACGGGGGATCGGGCGGATCTTTTGAAAGAAGTGGAGGACTGCCGACGGAGAGAACAGGAAATGAGATTGAAGCTTCGGAACCTGTTCCCGACCTGAACGTGAGTTCGGTCGGGAACATTTTCCGGGACTTGAGCAGGACCGGTTCTTGGTAGATCCTTAAGAGAGGCTTCGGCTTCTCTTAAGGCCAAGGATCTTTCCGTAATTCGGCATATCATAGCATACCTAGCCGGATTGCGAGAAGACCTTGCGCTCTCTTCAAGAGCGTGGTAAACTATAAGATAATATCGCGCATCCGGCGCGAAATCTAATTCCCCTGAAGGGGAGAGAGGAAGAGACAACATGAGCGAGATTCGTGTGATTCAACTGCTGTGCCCGCTCTGCGCAGCGAGTGGGAAAGTGGAGCCGGTCGAGACCTCAACCGACTCTGCGTGGCTGCCCGCTCTTCTGGAGAAGTATGTTCCGGAAAACAAGCGGAAGGAGGGATTCATTTCCCTCGAAGAGGCCATCGCCAAGGCTCCGCAGTTTGAGGCCTTGGTCGATGTCAGCGGCAGGCGCCGAGAGGCGAAGATCATCTGCTTCGATCACAGCAGGGACATGCTCGCGGCCAAGATCTGGACCACCAGGTACTCGGTGGTTCTGGATATGCGCGCCCGCGCCGCTGCTGGTCGTGCAGCCAGGATCGCAGAGGAGAAGGCCGAACGCGAGAGGAGCGCCTTCGACTCGATCGGCTCGATGCTCGCCGGCAAGCAGGCCCTCGCGGATGCCGATTCCCAGGGTGATGAGCCCGAGGGAGACGCCGCCAGCGCGCAGGCAATCGCGGAGCAGGAAGCGGTTCAGCGCAAGCTGGCCGCCGATGCTGCCGCCGCAGCCGATGCCGCCTCCGCCGAAGCGGGCCGGTCCGTCGGCAGAGGCCGAGGCAAAGGAAAGGGTTCGACCAAGGGTCGTGCCAATTCCACCGCCCAACGCGAGATGAAAGAAGCGCTCGCCGGCCGTTGATCTGTGCTGCCGCCAGGCCCCGATTCGCCTAACCGCGATTTCGGGGCCTTTTTCTTTTCTACTTGACTTTCCGTAAACCATCGATAAACTATAGGTAATCCTAGAAGAAAGGAGGTGGCCGCTGTGTCTCGTTCCGACGAGTACGACGATAGTCAGGACCTGCGCCCTTACGAAGAGCGCGCTGACGAACTCGCCGAGGAAGAGGTCGACGACGGGTACGCAACTCCCGAACCCGAACCCGACCCCGGGCCTGAGCCCGATCCTACGGACGACTGAGATCCGAGTTAGTTAAATAGGTCGAACTTCCAGTCATCATCTCCCGATGTTCGAGGTCATAAAAACTTGACTTCACCGCTCTTAAAAGGCGATACACGGATGGTTGCGGGCCATGGGAGCACGTGTGACGCCGAATCAAGCTTTGTTCTTAAAAGGGGCAAGGCTTTTTCTTTTTAAGAATTGTTTAGGTTTATAATCAAAGCTGATGTTCTCCACAACCATATTGAAAAACGGTGTTAAGGTTATTTCTCACGAACACAAAGATTCTCGAACCGCCTACATTGAAGTTAGAGTCAAAGCTGGTTCCAAATACTGTCCTCCGGGAAAAGAGGGTTTGGCCCATTTTCTAGAGCACATGATTATGAACGGAAGCTCTAAATATCCTAGTGGTACGCAGGTTAGGAGTGCGGTCGGGGATTTTGGAGGGGGAATTAACGCATCGACTGGGGCCGAAAGTTTAGGCGTCTGGATTAATTTTGCTAGGGAGGATTTAATAAAAGCCGGAGATATTATTTTTCCGCTTGTCACCGATCCCCTCTTGGATAGAGAAGAGCTCGAAGGGGAGCGCAAAACTATTCTTGAGGAGATTGCCCGTACTCAAGATTCTCTGAAGAGAAAAGTTAGTGATGCGCTATACTCACTAGTCTTTTCCGGTCATCCCTTGTCCCAACCGACCATCGGTTTTCCCAAAACGGTTGAAGCCATTACTTGGGAGGATGCCACTTCATTTTTTAAAACTCATTTTGTGCCTTCAAATATAACCGTTGTTTCTTCTGGAGGAATTAACCACTTGGAATTTGCCCAGCTTGTGGAAAGTCATTTTTCCAAGATAGAAAAACAAAAAGTTCCTCTTTACGAAAATTTTAGGCTGCGCTTTACTGGTCCTAAAGCCGTGGTTTTAAAGGAACCTTCCAATCAAGCGCGCGTTATGCTCGGTTTTGTTCTCGAACCAGTTTCAAGCGTACAAGACTTTGTTTTGACTGATGTAATTAGTGGAATTTTAAATAGCCCAGATCGGCTTCGAAACCGCCTGCGGGAGAGGGAGAACCTTGCCTATGAGGTTGGTTCCTTTCTCGATAATTACGAGGACGTATCGATTGTAGATGTCTCAGGCGGTTTTAATTATAGCCGTGCCGATTATGCCGTCGGAGTAATTTGCGAGGAACTCCGGCTTCTTAAAGAAGAGACCGTTGGTAAGAAAGAACTCTCTAGATTGATAAAGAAAGTGGAGGTTAGTCTTCTCTTTGATCTGGAGGATCCCGAAACTTGGGCTAAATTTGCCCTTCGTTGGAATAGACTTTTAGGGATTACTTTGACCCCCGATGAATACTTGTCGGCTTTGGGTAATGTTTCTCCTCCGGATCTTAGGAACCTTGCTCGTCGGATTTTTGTTCCAGAGAGAGCTTTTCTTTCGGTTTCTCATCGCAACATCAAGGGTGAAAAATTTGAGAAGCTCCTCTCGGAGAAATTAAGCTCCTAAATAATTGACTTTATTTTCTTCCTCTGTTATTCTTTCCCATAGCGAATGGCAAAAGATTTAAACATAGTTCCGGTTCTACCCTCTGCGGGGGAACTCTCTGTGTAGCGCCTTTTGATTAGGGAGCTTTTTGCCAGCTTCGCGCTGGCCCTTTTTTTGAGCCAGGGGGGCCGATAGCTCAGCGGTAGAGCACGTCATTTGCAATGACGGGGTCGCCGGTTCAAATCCGGCTCGGTCCACCATAACGCCCTTTGACATCAAAATATTTTTTGAAACTATCAAGTAAAAGAGAAATTGATAGTGGAAAAGAAGGTCTTTTTATAAGGTAGATGAAGGATGCCTTGGGGCAAAGGGCCGATGAAGGACGTACTAGGCTGCGATAAG